>JBOFGC010000234.1:0-3316 GCA_051648945.1 Bacilli bacterium | reverse complement strand
ATTTGATTAATAAACAACTCACGTTCAGTATTTGTTGTTGGTGCAGTAATATACGACGGATAACTGTTTTGTAAGCTCGTCGTGCGATGAGGTGTCATAAAGTAATAAACCTCTGAACCTTCCTCAATCATCGTTTCTGAAAAACTGTTAAGTTGATCAACTGCTGTTGTAATGCTCTCAGGCGTAAGTTCCGTTTTACTCACATCACCTTTTTGTTTCGCAGGTAGCATGTACCCATCACTCGTAATATAAAAGTCGTTAACGACCGGTTTGTTTATGAGTAGTTTGACAGCTGAATTCGTTTTGATAAGCGTGTCACGAAACACAAATTGGTCTGTAAAATACGTCTCAAAAGACAGCATATACTCACCTTCAACGACGTTCTCTACACTTGGATTTGGTAATGTAGTTAATTTTCGATTTTCAAAGGTGCTAATTTCTTTGTCAGATGAAAGAATGTTCGCAACGCCAACTGAAAAGATTACCGTTAAAAATGGGACAATCATGATGTAAGGTGTATATCGTTGTTTGTTTGTGTTCATAATTCTCTTCCTTTTCGGAGTTTGATATAAGTTGTGAATTTTAAAATATTTCTCAACTCGTAGTATATATTATAGATGAAATGACGAAATGGCAAATTATTTTTCTAGATTTGTTCACAAATTTTGATAGAATAGTATTTAATGATTTTTGTGAGGTGAAAAGTAGATGATGTTTATGATTGAAGTGTTAATTTATTTAGGTATTATTGCAGCAAGTATTTCAGGTGCACTCTTAGGAATTCAAAAACGATTAGATTTGTTTGGTGTTATATTTTTAGGGCTTGTTACAGCAACAGGTGGTGGTATGATTCGCGATATGTTAATCGGAAATTTTCCGCCAGCTTCATTTGCTTCACCCTCTTACTTCTTAGTAAGTGCATTAAGCGGCCTCTTTGCGTGTTATTTTTACGCAGAATCAAAATGGATTAATCAAATTATCCTCGTGACAGATGCGATTGGTCTCGGCGTGTTTACAGCAGTTGGTTCACACGTTGTCGTGACAGAAGGATATTCTGAACCTTTTTTAATCGTAGCGATGGGTGTTACAACAGGTATATTCGGAGGCATTTTACGCGATATTTTAGCACGAGAAATTCCATTTGTGTTTCAAAAAGAAATCTATGCAATCGCATCAATTGTTGGTGCACTAGTGTTTATTGCGACATATCCTTTTATTCGCGACACAACGGCCATGTACTTATGTTTAGGGGTAACGTTTTCAATTCGTATCGTAAGTGTAATGTATAATTTAAACTTCCCTATTATAGAGCGGAAGTCTATGTAAACTATTTTTGTTTTCTTTTTTAAAAAAAGTGAGAGGCGGATAACTGCAATCTCGCTTTTTTTTGAACCTATTTGTAGAGAAAAGAAATAATTTCCACGTTTTATCACAACTTTTCACTCAGTTGGTCTGTCTAATTAATGATTACCAAAAACTTCTTTTGATAAAATGTTACAAATGTAATATATTTGTAACATAGAGAGAAACGAGAACAACTGAGAGGGGAATACACCATGAAAAAGTCGCTTCGGCTAAAAATCTTCGTTTGTACGGCACTTTGTGCTGGGTTGTTTACGTGTTTTAATTTTGTTACTGCCGTAAACGGACGAAACATCCAAGATACTAAGTTTACGAACGTGAAAGTAAACACTAACAAACCCTATGAATCACCTAAACTTTGGAATGGTGAGAAAGTCAAAATTGCTTATCTTACATTTGATGATGGACCATCAAAATATACAGAGCAAATTGTCGATATCTTAACAGAAAATAAAGTAGGCGCAACCTTTTTCCCAGTCGGCACGAACGTGGAACGATGGCCGGAAAAAATTGATTATATAAAAGAACATGGTCATTATGTTGGTTTACATTCGATGACCCATGATTATGAAACGTTATATGGTGATGCGTCGGGGAAACGATATATAAAGGAAATGACGACATTACGTTCAAATGTTCAAAGTATTATCGGAGAGCAAGGAAATTTAATCCGCTCACCATATGGAAGCGTACCTGGAATAAAGCAACCATTTGTGGATAAAATAAAGCAGAATGATTTTAAATTATGGGATTGGACAATTGACTCGAATGATTGGCGCCATAAAAATAAACCAAATCAAATCGTTAAAGATATTACAAGTCAACTTACGCAAGATGTAGAAGTTATTCTAGTGCATGAGCGTGAACAGACTGTACGTGTGTTACCGAAAATTATAAAAGAATTAAAAGCGAAAGGGTATACGCTTCTCGCTTATGACGAAAGTATGCATTTTCCAGTTAACTTTTTGAATCGCAATGATATATAAGGTAGGAGCAATTGTAAAGTGAAAAAAATAATATCAATCATACTTATTGGAGTCGTCGGTATTTTTGGCGTGATGATGCTGCTTCAAGCAAGTGAAAATAGAAAAGTGAATCGCACGATTACTGCATGGACAAATTTAGATGCAGAACAATCGACATATATAAAAGAAATCACGTCGTCAGAACAAAAGTTAAAAAGTAAATTAAACAGTGTCATACAAAAAGGCACGACAAAAGCGGCAGAGCAAGCCAAAGAGGAATTGTATAGTATTCAAAAAGAAAAACGTTCATCTATTGATCAATTGAACATTTCGATAGCGGAATATGAAAATGTTCTTAAAAAAAGTGAATCTATACAATTTGATGAGACATCGAAACAGAAAAATTGGACCAATTTTAAAACGACTATAAAACTTCGCATTGCAAATGTAAAAAAGATACACAAAGAAGTTCGCAATGCATACGACAAAGAGATGCAAGTGATTAAGTTAGTTACTGGGAAAAAAGCGAACGTTTTAAGCATCAATGCTGCATTAACAGACGTATTCAAACAACAAGAAGTAGTGACGCAGTTACAAAATGAATATAACACGTTAACGGTGAAATTGAATAAAGCTAAAAAAGCATTTCATTCGTAAGATGTGATTTTGGGGAGAGACAGCCGAATTTTAGGCTGTCTTTTTTAGTTATGGAGAGCGTGGGAGTGTTGAAGTGGATGATAGGAATATATCGATAAACGAGTAGAACGTATCGATAAAAGATAAGAACATATCGATAAACGAGTAGGACGTATCGATAAAAGGGTAGAAGATATCGATAAACGAGTGGAACGTATCGATAAAAGGTGAGAAGATATCGATAAACGAGAAGAACGTATCGATAAAAGGTGAGAAGATATCGATAAACGAGTAGAACGTATCGATAAAAGGAAAGAAGATATCGATAAACGAGTGGAACGTATCGATAAAAG
>JBOFGC010000233.1:0-3146 GCA_051648945.1 Bacilli bacterium | reverse complement strand
TACCCGTTTATCGATACGTTCCACCCGTTTATCGATATCTTCTACTCGTTTATCAATACGTTCTTCCCCCTAAATCGCCCACTCCCCACCACCTCACGTCCGTTCACATTAATCCCCAAAACATGCCACAAAAGCCCTCATGCTATTCCATCACTTATAGAAAAATTAAATGATTCGGGGCCGGTCAGACGAAAATTTTAAACAACGCTCTACGTACGAGCGACTAAGTCTGATGTACTTCCCCCCTAACACGATGCATATAAAAAAAGAGCGATTTCCCCCGTCTCTAAGACAAAGAAAATCACTCTTCTCACTTTATTGTGTCATATGTTCTTTCAATTGTTCAAGAATCTTCTTCTCTAACCGAGAAACTTGTACTTGTGAAATACCTAATCGGTTTGCCACTTCTGTTTGCGTTTGATCTTTAAAATAACGTAAATACACAATTAACTGCTCGCGCTCATCTAATTTTTTTAATGCTTCGTGAACGGCAATTGATTCAAACCACGACCCTTGAGCTTTATCTGCAATTTGATCTAATAGTGTAATTGGGTCCCCTTCGTTTTCAAAAACAGTTTCATGGATGCTTGACGGATGACGTGTTGCGTCTTGTGCTAAGAGCACATCCTCCGCCTGGACACCTAACACATCAGCAATTTCATCAACTGTCGGTGCTCGACCTAAATCTTGCGACAGCTGCTCTCTTGCTCGACGAATTTTATGTCCAAGTTCTTTAAGTGACCGGCTCACTTTAAGTGTGCCGTCGTCTCGTAAAAACCGTTGAATCTCACCAATAATCATCGGAACTGCATACGTTGAAAATTTCACTTCATAACTCAAGTCGAATTTATCAACACTTTTCATCAGACCTATGCAGCCGATTTGAAACAAGTCGTCCGCTTCGTAGCCGCGATTCATAAAACGTTGTACAACACTCCAAACGAGTCGCATGTTGTTTTCAACGATAAAGTCACGTGCATCGCGGTCACCGCTTTGACTTCTCTTGATAAGTTCACGCATTTCGATGTCTCCTGAGCGCTGTACAGTCTTCACGTCATTGTTTGACGTATTGACATTTGCATCCATAGAGCATCTCCTCAATTATGTACTGTTTTTGTAGAAACGAGTACCTTTTTCATCGTAACCGTAGTACCTTGACCGAGAATCGTAACAATTTCACAACTATCCATGAAACTTTCCATAATTGTAATTCCCATACCCGAACGCTCTTCTTCCGGACGCGTACTATATAATGGTTGACGCGCTTCTTCTAAATCAACAATGCCAACACCGTCATCTGAAACAATAATTTCTAATACATTTTCTTCAAGCGTAGCTTCAAGATAAACCATTTGTTCCGGATTGTTATTATAGCCATGCACAATACAATTCGTTACCGCTTCAGAAACAGCTGTTTTCACATCATCTAATACTTCGACAGTCACATCTGAATGTGCAATAAACGCACTCACTGCGACCCGGCTCAATGCAACATTTTCAGGAAGTGCTGCTATTGTAAGTTTCATTACGTTCATCATTTAGGCAACCCCCAATTTTTGAAATGCTTCCGTTTCATTTTCGGCAATTGGTATAAAGCGACTCATTCCACTCATGTCATAAAGACGCTTCACAGGTGGACTCAAATGACATATGTACAACTCTCCACCGAGGTTACGCACCTGTTTATAACGACCAATTAACACCCCAAGACCAGCACTGTCCATAAAAGTTACACCTTCAAAATTAATGACAAGATGAAAAGCACGACTTTCTGCCAAATGTTCAGAAATCGTTTCTCTCACTTGCTCTGCAGAATGAATATCCAATTCTCCTGTAAGGCGAACGCAAAGTATTCGATGCTCTGACTGCACTTCAATAGAAATTCCCACGACTGCGACCACTCCTTTTTTTGTTCTCTCACACTTTTTCGACGTCTACCTTCCAAATTCCTTCTTGACGACAAAACTAGTGTTTCTTCAACAAAAAAAGATCGCATAACAAAAAAGTCACACCGTGTTTTCAGTTCAATTTCCCTAATTCACTCACATTCCTTAACGGAAATGTGCGCCATCCCTATTCCGAATGCGTACCGTATCCAAGCGCTCGTTTCACAAAATCAAACCAATTCCCTTTTTCCACGGCTTGTTTTGCCACAACAGGTACTACAATCGATTTCCCAGCATCACTCTGTAACGTAATTTCACCTAGTTTCTGCCCTTTTTTCACTGGCGCTTCAACTTCACTCTTTATTGAAACTGCTTTATTTACTTTCAAACTCTTATTCCCTTTTGGCACAACGACTGTTACATTATCTTTCACAACAGCAACTACTTGCTGTGTTTTGCCCTTAATTACTTTACTTTGCGCGATTTCTGTTCCTTTTTTCATAACAACTTCTGTACGAAATTGACTAAACGCATAGTCAAACATCGATGTAACTTGACGATTTCGTTCTTTTGGCGTAGGTGCGCCCATAATGACAGCAATGACACGCATGCCATTTTTTTTCGCCGTTCCTGTTAAACAGTATTTCGCTTCTTGGGTGAAGCCTGTTTTCAATCCATCCGTGCCTGGATAAAATTTTACTAATCGATTTGTGTTTACTAACCAAAACTTCTTCTCTGTACCTTGACGAAGATAGTCTTCATAAATACCAGTATATTTCGTAATCATAGGATATTTTAATAGTGCTTGTGCAAGTACACTCATATCTTTTGCCGATGAATAATGATTCGGAGATGGAAGACCTGTTGGATTCATAAAATGTGTATTTTGTAAGCCGAGTTGCCTTACTTTTTCATTCATTAATCCAACAAAAGCATCTTCACTGCCTGCAATGTGTTCTGCCATCGCCATGGAAGCATCATTTGCTGAGCCGATTGCAATCCCTTTCAACATTTCATGTACAGTCATGCTTTCGCCAGTTTCTAAAAAGATTTGCGAACCACCCATACTCGCAGCGTACTCACTAGTACGTACAGTATCTGTTAACTTTAAAGAACCATTTTCTATCCGGTCCATAATGAGCAACATTGTCATAATTTTTGTCATACTTGCAGGTGGAAGTCGTACTTCTGCATTTTTTTCATACAATGGTGTCCCAGAGTTTGCTTCGATCAATATTGCACTTGATGCGTTTTCTGTTA
>JBOFGC010000232.1:0-1921 GCA_051648945.1 Bacilli bacterium | reverse complement strand
GCGTCGCCGCCTTTTTCAACGAGTGTTTTGAATACGCGTTTTGCGATTTTACCACTAATTGTGCCGTCTGAAATGAGTTTCACTAGACTCGCTAGACCCGCTGGTGTGATAACTAGTGATTCTAACGAAATGCCTGCACTGTTCATAAATGCACTCAAATCACCCATAATCCAGTTTGCTGCAAGTTTCGCGTCAGCGCCTTCTGCAACTGTTGCTTCAAACCAGTCACTCAACTCACGTGTGACAGTTAGAATACTTGCATCATAACCGCTTAAACCTAAGTCTTCCACATAGCGTTTTTGACGAGAATCTGGTAGTTCTGGAATCGATGTGCGAACACGCTCTTTCCATGCTTCGTCAATGACAATTGGTACAAGGTCAGGTTCTGGGAAATAACGATAATCATCCGAACCTTCTTTCGTACGCATTACGATTGTTTTCTTTGAAGCTTCATCGTAACGACGCGTTTCTTGGTAAATTTGACCGCCGCTGCGAAGAACGGTTTCTTGACGCGCTGCTTCGTACTCTAATCCTTTTTGTACGAAAGCAAACGAGTTTAAGTTTTTAATTTCTGTTTTTGTGCCGAACTCTTCTTGACCGACTGGACGTAGGGAAATGTTCGCGTCACAACGAAGGGAACCTTCCTCCATTTTACAGTCCGAAACGTTTGTATATTGAATGATTGACTTTAATTTTTCTAAAAATGCATACGCTTCTTCCGGTGTGCGAATGTCTGGTTCAGATACGATTTCAACGAGTGGCGTTCCTTGACGGTTAAAGTCTACTAAACTTTCGCCCCAACCTGTATGTGTAAGTTTTCCCGCATCTTCTTCCATATGCACACGCGTAATGCCGATGCGCTTGTGTACGCCATTCACTTCAATATCTACCCAACCATGTTCACCAATCGGTTGGTCAAATTGGCTAATTTGATAGGCTTTTGGATTGTCAGGATAAAAATAGTTTTTGCGGTCGAATTTGGTAACGTCCGCAATTTGGCAATTTAAAGCAAGGGAAGCGCGCATTGCATATTCAACAGCTTGCGCATTTAATACAGGTAAAACACCTGGATAACCAAGGTCAACGACTGTTGTTTGTGTATTTGGTTCGTTTCCAAACGCTACAGGAGCGCTTGAAAAAATCTTCGTATTCGTTTTTAATTCCACGTGAACTTCAAGTCCACAGACGATTTCATAGTTCATAGTAGGCTCCTCCTTATAGTGTTGGTTTTTCTTTATGCCACGTTGTATGTTGTTCGTAAGCGTGTGCTACTTTATAGACTGTTGATTCATCAAAATGTTTACCGATAATTTGAAGACCAACTGGTAATCCGTTCGCAAAACCACAAGGTACGCTAATGGCTGGTACGCCTGCTAAGTTCATCGGAATTGTTAATAAGTCATTTGCGTACATCGTAAGTGGGTCTTTTGTGTTTGAACCAATTTCAAACGCCGGAGTTGGTGTTGTTGGTCCAACAATTACATCTACGCTCTGGAACGCTTTTTCAAAATCTTGCTTGATTAGCGTACGAACTTGTTGTGATTTTTTATAGTAGGCATCGTAATAGCCTGAGCTCAGTGCAAATGTACCGAGCATGATGCGTCGTTTTACTTCTTCTCCGAAACCTTCGCTACGTGAACGCTTGTATAAATCCATTAAGTTTTGTGGATTTTCAGCGCGATGGCCGTAACGTACGCCGTCAAAACGTGCTAAGTTTGCACTCGCTTCTGAACTTGCGAGTAAATAGTACGTCGCAATGCCATATTTCGAATGAGGTAAACTTACTTCATGCACTGTTGCGCCAAGTTCTTCAAGTTTCGCAATCGCCTTTTGAACAGCATCACGAACGCCTGCGTCTACACCCTCACCGAAATATTCAGAAGGCAAACCAATTCGTAATCCTTTAATATCGCCTGTTAAG
>JBOFGC010000231.1:0-8908 GCA_051648945.1 Bacilli bacterium | reverse complement strand
CATTACTCGACGGGGTAAAAGTAGCAATTGGTGAGTCTGCACTCACAATCGAAGCGCTATACTCACCGGGGCATACAATCGGTTCAACTTCATTTATCATTAATGATCAGTTCTTACTTTCTGGCGATATCCTATTCGTTGATTCAATCGGACGTCCTGATTTAGCAGGCCTTGCTCAAGATTGGGTAACGGATTTACGCGAAACATTATACAAACGCTATCGTGAAGTTTCAGACGCGTTCGTTGTGTTACCTGCTCACTTTATGATTATCGATGAACTAGGGAAAGACGGTTCCGTTCAAGCGAAACTTAGCGATTTACTTTTGAATAACCACGGATTAAATATTGAAAACGAAGAAGAATTCCGTCGTATCGTAACTGATAATTTACCACCACAACCAAATGCGTATCAAGAAATTCGTCAAACAAATATGGGTAAAATGACGCCTGACGCTGACAAACAAACAGAAATGGAAATCGGACCGAACCGTTGTTCAGTTCGTTAATATAAGGAGGAAATTCAAAATGGAAAAAATGACATTAGACGCAAAAGGAATGGCTTGTCCACTTCCTGTGATTCATACAAAAAAGGCAATCGCAACGCTTGCTACAGATGAAGTATTAAAAGTAGAAACAACCGATAAAGGTGCACGCAACGATTTAACAGCATGGGCAAAATCGAACGGCCACGCAATTGTCCATTCAGAAGAAAGCGGTACTCACGATTCGTACTGGATTAAAAAAGGATAACACAAATTAGGATGGGGGTGCAGATACTGTCCCCCCATCCTCCCCTAAGGAGATGTAATTATGGAAATCGGACTTGTCATACTGTTATTTGCTATTGGATATTTTGGTTCGTTTCTCTCTGGCATGTTAGGCGTCGGTGGATCCATTATTAAATACCCGATGTTATTATACATCCCTGCTCTATTTGGATTTATTGCATACGATGCACATACGGTAAGCGGAATTAGTGCTGTACAAGTTTTCTTCTCAACAATCGGTGGTGTTTGGGCTTATCGAAAAAGCGAATATTTACATCGTGGTTTAATTGTTACGATGGGTACTGCCATCCTCATTGGTAGTTTACTAGGTGGCTATGGATCCGTACTTTTATCTGCTACTACGGTAAACGTCGTTTATGCCATTCTAGCAACAATCGCTACCGTCTTAATGTTCATTCCAACGAAAGAGAATAGCCAAACAACTTCCTACCAATTGCAAAATAAAGGGCTTGCCTTTGTACTCGCATTTATTGTTGGAGCCGCCTCTGGTGTAGTTGGTGCAGCTGGCGCATTTCTACTCGTTCCTATCATGCTCGTCATATTAAAAGTTCCGATGCGTTTGACTGTCGCTACCTCACTTGCGATTACGCTCATTTCTTCGATTGGTACGACTTTTAGTAAAATCGCAACGGGACAAGTGGAATATATGCCTGCACTCATCATGGTTGTCGCAAGCCTTCTTGCCGCTCCACTCGGCGCCAAAGTGAGTCAATCCATGAACGTAAACGTACTTCGTTCCCTGCTTTCTCTTTTAATTTTGGCTACTGCGGTGAAAATTTGGATGGATATTCTCTAAAGAAGAAAGAAGAAACGCCATTGACGTTCCTTCTTTTTTCTATGAAAATAACTGATTCTCGCGTATGTTTGGGTAGAACTGGGGTACTGCGCCAGGCAACTCCGCGTCCTGTGGGGCGGCCGTGTGCCTTCTCGTCGCGGTAAAACTGCTCCTGCGGGGTCACACGTTTCCGCCTGATTCCACGGGAGTCTCCGTTGCCTTTCTCCGTACCCTTCATCGAAGGATTGATGGTCGCGATAAAACCTTTTCATCGATGGGTTGTGAAAAAGGCAAGCTCGCGTTTCATGGCTACCTTGTCCCAAGGGAGTCTCCGTCATCTGGCTCCGTAACACTTTGCTCGGAATTTGAGCCCGCGTAAAACCTTTCAACTATGGGTTCTGAAAAAAATCCGCGTTCATGGGCATGTTTTATGCTTGTTGTTTCGTCTGTGCAAGAACGATTTCACGAATGCACAAATGTTGTGGTTGATTGTATGCATAACAAATTGCATTCGCAACGTCCGTCGCACACATTGAACCGCCAATTGAATCGGTCCAATCGCGATAATTTGTTTTGATTGTATCTGACGTTGTATGACTCAACAGTTCTGTATCTGCCGCACGAGGTGCAATTGTTATGACACGCAAATTTTGTACCACAATAGGCCGCATGAGCTCACCTATTCACAAGGTGCCTATCAAGAGTAAGTATAGACAAATAATTAATATCCATTATTCTCCAATTAATATTTTTATGATATTATTATATTAAAATAATATCATAAGGAGTTCCTGCTATCATGAAAAAAATCATTCTTGTTCTATCGATGTTCACATTCCTTTTCGCCGGATGTGGAACTACATCTCCAACTGAGGTTGTAGATACTTATTTTAAAGAGATTTCAAAAGGAAGTAACGCAAATCTTTCAAACTTATTAAGTTCTGCTGTTAATCAAGATGAAAAAGAAGATCAAAAATTAACTTCGACTGAAAAAGAATCACTTGAACTTTTTTCAAAGTCATTTAAAGGAAAAGTGTTAAGCGAGACGATTGATGGAGATATTGCAAAAGTGAAAACGGAAGTAAGTAGTATTTCCATTGGCGAAGTGCTAAAAGAAATGTTAGGCGAAGTTTTTGCTGCAGCATTCTCAGGAAAAGAATTGTCAGATGACGAAATGAACGAGTTAATGCTGACGAAAATGAAAGACAAAAAAGCAACAAAGCGTACCGGTACAATTACGCTAAAAAAAGCCAACGATACGTGGAAAATTGAAGAAAACGACGCGCTCTCTGCATTACTTGTTGGTTTTGATGAAGACATGATGGATGCATTATCGGATGAGGATGAAAAGGAAGAAACACCAAAAGCTAGTGCATCGCTTGATGTTGCTCTAAGCGATGATTTTGAGATTCGCGCTTCAGAATACGAAGAAGATAAAGATATCTTTGTTATCAATGCAACGTATACAAACACATCTGAAGAAACAACAAGTGCAACAATGGAGACAATATTTGCTGCTTTTGACGAAGATGCAGGCATTGAAATTGAACGTGCTTATGATGCTGCTGTAGATTCAGACAATGAAAGCAAAGACATTCGCCCAAATGCTGCAATTACATTCGAAATTGGTTTTTATATCCCCAAAAATGAAAAACCTTCTCACATCAGCGTTGAGGTAGAAGAAGCCTTTTCATTTAGCGACGATCTTATTTCCAAAAAATACAAACTAAAATAACGACGATTTGAGGCTTTCCCTATTTATTAGGAGAGCCTCTTTTTTACTCAAATAGATGCCACATACTCTTCTAAACATAATCCCTGATTGTACATTTCTGTTGCGACTTTTTTCCCTACATAACGAAAATGCCATGGTTCATAGTTTATTCCCGTAATTGATGTTTTTTCTGCTGGATAGCGAAGGATAAAACCATAGTGATAGCTGTTTTTTTGTAACCATTGATAGACCATTTCATTTGAAGAGTTTATTTTATCTCCGTTAATATCCATTCCAATGCCGAGTTGATGTTCACTTGTCCCTGGAATAGCGACCCAATTTTCCGCCTGTTTCGTCGCTTCTCTTTTTGTCATCCCCTCATCTCGGAAACTTTGAATTTTCTCATCCATAATTTTTTGTTGCATCTTCATCGTACGGTAACCTGACGTGACAACAAGAAACACACCCTCTGAGCGTGCAGCATCAAACATTACTTGAAGCTCCGGTAAAATACGCGCGTCTACAGTTTCTCCACTTCCAAGCGAAACAAGTTTAATATCCATATCTTCTTCAATTGGATTTTGGCGATTAACGAGCATTAAATTCCAAGGTGTGTCATCGCTATTTTTACTCTCTATCGCTACCTGATACCCATACCCTTTTGCAAAAATACCGTCTCTCAACCTTTCAAAACCACTAAACAGTTGCTCTGAAAATAGAGACGTAGCTACGCTCATGATGAAAATACTATATATAAATAATTGCTTTTTTTTCATTTTATCCACCCTATTATTCCCGGTTTCTCACAAAAAAGAAACACGTCACATTTGATAGTTTTATCTTATCAAATGTAACGTGTTTCTATTTTTCTTTTCTATTAAGAAACCTTTCAAAACCTTACGGAAAGTCTTACATTACTCTTAAGTTACCATTTCAAACAATCACGTCTAATATGACAAACCAATACTTTTCCCGTTATAAGCCGTGTCTGTTACACTTTTCAGTAGAAAATGTGCTACATCCGCTCTCGCAATACTGCGGCCATTTTTTGGTACACCTGTTTGTGTTTCGAGGTACGTTTCTGTACACGGTCCATCTGTTAACCCCATTGGTCGAGCGAGCGTGTAGATCAGATTACTATTTTGTAGCAATTCAAATGCAGCATAATGATCAGCTAATGGATTTCTGAGTAAAAATGAAATGATTTTCCCGATTACTCCTTCCAATTCGTCGTGTACACCTGCCGAACTCATCTGAACAATTCGTTGCACACCTGTTCCTTGCATTGCCATTACTATATTTCTTGTGATTTCCGTAATAACGCTTGAACGCTTCGTTCCTGGTCCGCCAATACAACTAATGACTGCATCATGCCCTGCCATTGCACCTTCAACATCAGACGCTACCGTCGCTTCACCGACAACAATATGTAACAGTTCTGACTGAATTGAAATTGATGTTTGCTTTCGTACAAAAGCAGTTACCTCAATACCTTGTGCAATTGCTTGTTGAATGACATGTTGGCCTGTTTTTCCGTTCGCACCAAATAGAATAATTTTCATATAGTTCTCCTCATTTCTAATCGACTTGTATTTTTCTATATTGTGTGATTAGAAGTACACTCGCTACAACTCCGATGAGTAGTAGTGGATACACCATATTCACTGTAACTTTGTTCAGTGATGTTAGGACTTCTACAGCATACGTTGCTGGAAGAATTGCACCCATTTTTTGAAGAACTTCTGGCAACATCGTTGTTGGAAACATGATGCCACTAATTAACATCGTCGGTAAAAATATGAGTTGTGAAACCATTGTCATCATTGAATTTGTTTTAGAAATAAGACCAATCACCATACCGATTATTGTACAAAGAACAATAAATAGAAGTAACCATGCGAAATATGCGCCAACTTGTTCTGGACGGTTCACATCAAAAATGAACGGAGCAGTTATATAAATGAAAGTCGATACGATTAGCATGTGTGCAACTGCCGACAAAAATGATGTGAGGAGAAACACATACAATTTGATATTCCCCACTCTATATGTCTTTTTACAATCTGAAGCGAAAAACTCTACGAGCGGCGATGGTGTTCCGAGAAATGCCGCAATCGATATTGCTAAGATACTCATGTTCTGAACCAGTGTATCTTTCGCCAAAGGATCAATTTTATGAAAAACTGCACCAATAATAAGAAAAAAGACAATTGGCATCACATAATACGCACTCAACACATGTTTATTCCGCATATCTAGTTTACATTGCAATAGAATACTATAGACTAATCCGCTCATTTTGACTCTCCTTTTCCTCATTATAGACCATCTCCATGAAACGCTCTTCAAGCGACAAACATTCTACCGTTAAATCTTCTATTTCATCACTGTTCGCATTAATTTTCAGCATGATTTCCGCAATGCTTTGTGTGAGATTTTTTGTAGATAATACAAGATAGCCATTTGTCTGTTCTTCTACTGTACTATGAATAAATTGTTCGACCGAGAGACTATTCTTCGACGTTCGAATCTTCACTTTTTTTTCTTTGTTTCCTTCCATTTTAAAGTCACGGACACTTCCGATGAAGCGAATCTCACCTTTTACAATGACAGCGAGACGGTCACAAAGCATTTCAACTTCGGCCATATCATGACTTGCTAAAACGACCGTTACACCGTTTTCTTTCAGTTTTCGAATTTCATTATGAAGTTCCATTCGCCCTTCTACATCGAGTCCTGCTGTCGGTTCGTCTAGAATAACAATTTTTGGGTTGTTACATAGCGCAAGCGCCAAATGTAAGCGTCTTTTTTGGCCAATTGATAGTTGTCCGTATTGTTTTTTATACTGTTGTTGTAGACCAAACGTATCTAACAAATCAAGACGAAATTCAATTTTTTGCCATTTACAAAAAAACGTCATCGCTTCTTGAACACTCATATTGTTTTGTAATGCTGTACTCTGCAACTGCACACCAATAAGTTTCTGTGCTTCTTTGTGTTTCGTCATATCACGTCCGAAAATAGAAACATTTCCACTATCAAAGGATTTCACACCTTCAATACATTCTAACGTCGTACTTTTCCCCGCACCATTTGCGCCTAAAATACCAAAAATTTCACCTTCATGTACATCAAAACTTATTCCTTTTAACACAGATGTATTTCCGTAACTTTTTCGTAATTGCTCTACTTTCAATGCGCTTGTCATTTATGTTCATCCTTTCTTGGCCAATCGATTTTATTGTCCTCTAGATAATATGCACATGCTTTTTCTAAAAATGGGTGTGCCTCTTGTTGCAATTGTCGAAATTCATGTGGCCACTGCTGCGCACTGTCATAAAAATCGACTAATTTCCCCATCATTGTCGCATCACCATCTGAATAACTTCGCATCATATGCCACCAGCGTTCCGCAAGCTGTTGCGCTTCTTCACTTTTCGGGTCTTTGCCCTCTTTGTGAAGTTTGATTGCATGCTTAAACATCTCATGCCACCACTGTTTCTCGCATTGATTTCCTGATGGTTCTTGTTCAAGAATTTGTTGCAGCAACTGCTTGTCCAAGTGTTGTACCATCCAATAATATTCGCTGTTTTCTTGAATGGATTGCACCATGCTCGAATATTTATGCCAATCGACGGCTTGGTTTACCTTTATCTCTGAAATCAACAGTTCTACTGAGTTCAACATTTTCTCAATTTGTTCTTTCTGCTTTGTGAACATGGCCACTTGGTTTTCTAATAAGCCAACAACACCACGTAAATCAGAAACACTAATTATTTGCTTCTTTATTTCCTCTAGTGAAAATCCGAGTGATTTTAAAGTGAAAATTTGATGCAACACCGATATATCAGATGCTGTATACAATCGTCTTCCACCCTCGCTATAGGCCGATGGTTTCAACAAACCAATGCCATCATAATACTGCAACGTTCGAACTGAAACATTCGCACGTTTCGCAAGTTCACCAACTGTTAGTCGCTCTTCATTACGCATATTTTTCACCTCTGTTCTTTATATTGTACTATATGACGTAACGTCATGAACAAGTGGCTACGTTATTAAAAAGTGTCAAAACAAAAAAAATCGAGAAGTATTCCCTTCTCGATAATTATCATGACTTTTCAATTAGTTCATGCACTGATTCTAATTCTTCAATACTAAATTTATTCATTTTGAGCATCGTCTGAATGACTTTAGGCGCAATGTTTTTATCCGCTAGTAATTTCGATAGAATTGTAGGAACAATTTGCCACGAAACGCCGAATTTGTCTGTTAACCACCCACATCGTCCTTCTTTCCCGCCATCTTCACAAAGCATTTGCCAATAGCTATCAATTTCTTCTTGTGTATCACATGTAATCACAAAAGAAACAGCGGGTGAAAAGCTGTATGTAGCATCTCCATTTAGCGCAATGAAGTGCTGTCCATTCACTTGAAATTTCACGACCATTGCATCTTCATACGTAATAGTCGAATTTTTAAATACTGTGCAATAGAATTTTGCTGCCTCGCTCGCTGTATTGTCGAACCATAGACATGGGGTTGGTGAACTATTCATCTACTTTCCTCCTTGGTATTTTCACTATTTTTTATCTATATCGTCCAGACACCTCCACTTCAAATTTTCGTTAGAAAATTATGTGGTAGGTGGTTCAAATGTGAAATACGTGCTGTTTAGAATGATCATCAAACGGAATGCGGTTTATACTCTCAATAATCCTCGGAAGCCACGTGCTGCATAATAAGAATCAGAACCATTATGATAAAGAAATACCGTGTTATAGCGTCGATCACAAAAAATTGCTCCACCAAGTACTCGAATATGTTCCGGTGTTTGTACCCAACTTGAGCTTTTACAATCAAAATTCCCCATCCTCTGAAGGATTTCATACTGTTCATGTTTGAGAATATCAATCCCGATCTGTTTTGCTATCCCTTCCGCACTACCACTTGGTGGGTTTTTCTTACGTTCATGCAACGCCTTTTCGTCGTAGCATAAGCTTCTTCGGCCCAATGGACTTTCAGCAGAGCAATCCACGAACATAATCATTCCTTGATTTTCTTCTAGTGAAACGACGTCTGGTTCTCCACCTGTTGTTTCCATTTGGTGTACTGACCACATTTTTTCTGGTTGTTTCATGAGTTTCGCTTCCACATCACTCCACTTGATTTGTTCGTGGCGATTCATGTTATTGTGAAAACGTTTTTTTAAGATGCTTAGTAGTTCAGTTTGTTGTTCAGTAGTTAAAATCGTCATTTTTTCTTCCTCCTTATTTTGAAATCTTATGTTCTTCATTCTTTCCATATGGATAATATTTTTCACATTTTGCTTCAAATTTTCGGTATAAAATTAAATGGAGGATAGTTCTATTCCCTCTTCTTTTAGTATCGGTCGGTCCCCATAGAGTACGACCACTCCACAAGCGGAAATACACAAAATATTCCTAACATTATTTTAAATCTTCGTTACATGTTTGACTACCTTTCTTTTTCGAACGCAAGATGGCAATATCGGTAAGTAGTCGAAAAAGTTGGGGATAGTGGTCGTAGGAGGGGTAAGAACTCCAGGCCGTTGTTTGTACTCACTCCCTTTCACTTGATTTAAGTCAATGCTTCCACCACTTACTCATG
>JBOFGC010000230.1:0-6209 GCA_051648945.1 Bacilli bacterium | reverse complement strand
TATATAGCGCCTCCATCTCTAAAAATAGCTCTTCCCACAACTGACCAATTGGCACAGCTTCAACAATTCGATTCATTGAACCGAGCGCAATGACGGCATAACCTAGAAGAAAAAGCCAAATCATTTTGTACGAACGCTTATCAAGTGGAATCATTGATATTGTCGGAGTAGGTGTATTCTTTTTCGCAAAGAAATAGAGAACACCGATTATTCCCACGCTATTTCCGAGGATAGAGTACAACACCATGTCTTTTAGAACGATTTCTGCTGACGTGAAGGACGTGTCATCGATTAAAATTGTCGGAATGAGAACGACAAAACTACAAAGTGTGTAGACGATTGTAACCCATATCGCTTTCCAAAAACCGAGCGATGTTGTTTGTAAAAGTCTGTTATTTATGTTCGTTATGATGGATTGCAATAGACCCAACTCCTTTTTAGTAATTGTAGCATTTTTTGAAAATTATTGTTATTTGGTTGTAAAAATCTATTTTGTAAATCGAAAAAAAAGAAGCGAACCATTTACCAGTTCGCTTCTTTTTTTATTAACACTCTTTATTTTCAAGTGACGCCTTAATGAACTGACGGAACAGTTTTTGTGGGCGTTGTGGGCGTGAAATTAATTCTGGGTGGAACTGTGCCGCTACAAACCAAGGATGGTCTTTCAACTCAATTACTTCTACAAGGCGGCCATCTGGGCTTGTCCCTGAGAATGAGAAACCATTTTCCTCAAATTTTGCACGGAACTCATTGTTGAACTCATAACGATGACGATGGCGTTCGTACACAATCGGCTCACCGTATGCTTCAAATGCTTTCGTGCCTTCTTTTACTTTACAAGGATACAGACCAAGACGAAGTGTTCCGCCTAAATCTTCTACATCTTTTTGCTCTGGTAAAAGATCAATGATTGGGTGTGTCGTTTCTGGCTTGATTTCTGCTGAATGTGCATCTGACCAACCAATTACGTTTTGAGCGAACTCAACACACGCAAGTTGCATACCTAAACAAATGCCAAGGAAAGGCACTTTGTTTTCACGCGCATAACGAATTGCTTCGATTTTCCCATCAATACCGCGATCGCCGAATCCACCTGGTACGATAATTCCATCTACATCGCCAAGTAATTCTTTTGCGTTGTCAGCATTTAAAAGCTCTGAGCTAATCCATTGTACTTTAATATCACTATCATACTCATATCCTGCATGACGCATCGCTTCAACAACTGAAATGTATGCATCTTGAAGCTCAACATACTTACCAACTAAAGCAATTGTCGTTGCTTTTGATAACGTACGAACTTTATCAACAAGTGCTTTCCACTCTGTCATATCTGCAGCTGGTGCATCAATTTTTAAGTGGTTAAGAACATAGTCATCTAAGCCTTGTGCTTGTAACATTAACGGCACTTCATAAAGTGTATCTGCATCGAGTGCTTCAACAACGGCATTTTTATCGATGTCACAGAATAGGGCAATCTTATCTTTCATGTCTTGTGGCATTGCTTGTTCTGTACGTAATACGATTACGTTTGGTTGAATACCTAAGCTACGTAATTCTTTTACGCTATGTTGTGTTGGCTTTGTTTTCATTTCGCCTGCTGCTTTAATAAACGGCACGAGTGTACAGTGAATGTACATAACATTGTCACGACCTACATCGCTTTTCAATTGACGAATTGACTCTAAAAACGGAAGTGATTCGATATCGCCTACTGTACCACCAATTTCAGTAATAACTACGTCTGCGTTCGTTTCTTTTCCTGCGCGCATCACACGTTCTTTAATTTCGTTTGTAATGTGTGGAATTACTTGTACTGTGCCGCCAAGATAATCACCACGACGCTCTTTTTGAATAACACTTGAGTACACTTTACCTGTTGTAACGTTTGAGTATTTGTTTAAGTTAATGTCGATAAAACGCTCGTAGTGACCTAAATCTAAGTCAGCTTCTGCACCATCATCTGTCACATAAACTTCTCCATGTTGATATGGACTCATCGTTCCTGGGTCAATGTTAATATACGGATCGAATTTTTGGATTGTTACTTGTAATCCACGGTTTTTCAATAAACGGCCTAATGACGCTGCTGTAATTCCCTTTCCAAGAGAAGATACAACACCACCAGTTACAAAAATATACTTAGTCAAAATGGAAGTCCCCCTTCTAAACGCTTGTTTTCTTTTTATGTATAGATTTCCCTTAATGGCGAAATCTAGTCGTAATAAATGAATGATTTTTTAAAGGTCCAAATAAAATAAAAAATGCTCCCCATCTTCTGAAAGGGAGCATTTCGGCTTTATAGAGCCCAAAAAGTATTTTCGTACAAACAAGGTGAATTGTCAATACGTAAGTTTAAAAAGATACTTATTTCTCTTCTTCTTCGCCCTCGTCAACTTCATCGACAACCTCGTCTAAATCGTCTTCAAGTTCGAATTCTTCATCAGAAATAACATCGTCAAAATCGTCTGTTTCAACATACGTGTCATCGTCATCATCTTCGTCTTCATCAACTTCATCAAATGTGTCAGCAACGAATACAACTTCTTCTTCCTCATCGTCATCATCATCTGATTCGTCTTCAAAACCAAGTTCTTCAACAAATACTTCTTCTGCATCATCAAAGTCTTCAAATTCTTCAACTTCAACTTTTTTGCCGCGTTTTTTCTTTACTTTTGTTGAAGAAGTTAATGTTTCATCTTCATATTGTTCAAACGGGTACCATTCGCGAAGGCCAACTTGCTCTCCAGCAAGCATAATGAAACCGCCATCAATGTTTAAGTCCGTATAAAATTGACCAATTCGCTCTTCTACTACTGCTTCTGAAATTTCAAGTGTAGTTGAAACTTGCTTTAATAATTCTTGAAATGAATGTGGTTGTTTCGTTTCGTTTAGAATATGCTTTGTCAATTCAATCATTGACATTTCTTTTAAATGCGCTTGACTCATAATAAATCGCACGTCCTTTCGTTCTTTCGATCCTTTTTTATGTAAGTATAAACTATTTCTCACAAAAATCCATACTACTCATTATAAACAAAACTAGTAATAATATGCTAGTAACTGACGTAACTTTATAATTCATTTTTTAAAATGGTTATTCTGAAGCGAAAATGCAAACACTTAGTCTTTGAACTACTGATGACGAACTCACGAGATTCGGTTCCTTTTAAAAGAAACCATTTCATCAATTTTTGCGAGGTAAAGGAATGATAATTCTCCTTTTTTGTTTGTTAGCACTCCTTTTATGGCTGTTTGCCGATTTATATTTCGGCCGTCGTTATTTTCTATCTATCGTTAAAAAACACAATTTCCCTGAGCGCCACGGCACTGTTGAACTTTTTTCATACGGAGATGGGCTATACGACCAAATTTTTTCTGATATTCAAAACGCAGAACATCACATTCATATTCTTTTCTTTATCATTCGTGACGATGCAATCAGCCATCGTTTCTGTAATTTGTTAAAAGAAAAAAGTGAACAAGGTGTAGAAGTAAGGCTCATGATTGACCGAATTGGTGGAAATGAAGTGAAACGCGACTATATCGCGACTTTAAAAAAGAGTGGCGTGTCCTTTGCTTACACACAAAGCGTTCGTTTTCCATTTCTCTTTTTCTCTCTTAACCAACGGAACCACCGAAAAATCGTTGTAATCGACGGAAAAATCGGCTATTTAGGCGGCTTTAATATTGGAGAGGAGTATCGTGGTAAAAATGTACAGTTTGGCATGTGGCGCGATTATCATCTCCGCTTTGAAGACGATGGCGTTCAAGACCTTCAAACGCAATTTCTTTATGACTGGGCGCATGCGAGCAAAGAAAATTTACTGTGTCAAAAAAAACTATTTCCTTCTCTAGCAAAAGGGGATGTCAAACTCCGTTTCGTAACGACCAATGGTGCGTATCTAGAACAATCATTAATGGACTTAATTTCAACTGCGAAAAACGAAATCTTTATCGGTTCGCCCTATTTCGTTCCAGAAAGCAAATTATTTCAGCTACTACTCACCAAATTAGCAGAAGGCGTCCGCATTCGGATTCTCGTGCCTCAAAAACCTGACCATCCCATTGTTTTTTGGGGTGCTTGGCCTTATTTGAAAACGCTTGTTGAAAACGGCGCCATGGTTTTTCTTTATCGCGACGGCTTTTATCACGGCAAAACATTGCTCATTGATGATGAAGTGTGTGACATAGGAACAGCCAACTTCGATTTGCGTAGTCTCTTTCTCAACTTTGAGATGAATTGTCTAATTTATTGTCCACATTTTATCGAAACGTTTAAAGAGAATATCGCTGATGATTGGCGAAAATCAAACGAAATTGGCTATCGATTTTTTTATAAACCATCGCTAAAGGAACGTGCTTTTATCTTTGTTGCGACTTTATTCCGACGTTTTTTATAACTTTCCCGAAAGAATATGCACGTAAAAATGCATATTCTTTCCCAAAACATAGAGAACAAACTATACTTTTCACAAAAACATTGGTAAGGAGAGATGCTTTCATGTTCCTGCGCTTCGGTTATGTCGCAAACGCTCTTGGTCTTCACGATGCATCACCATCAAAAACGATGACATTTAAAACGTGGAACTCACTTGATGAGGCGACACGTTCTCAAAAAATTGCACATATTATCGAAACAAATTTAACAAACACAATGCGTGCACTTCACTACAATATTGCACACAACGTCAAACTCTATCGAATGAGTTCATCGATTATTCCGCTTGCGACGCATCCTGATGTAGCACTGGAATATATCGAACCCTTTCGTCCGCTTTATGAAAGAATAGGCAATCTCGTAAAAGAACATGATTTACGTGTAAGTTTTCATCCAAATCAGTTCACGCTTTTCACAAGTCCTCGTCTTGATGTGACAGAAAAAGCGGTAGAAGATATGGTGTATCACTATACTATTTTAGATGCAATGGGAATAGCTGAGCGGTCTTTAATCAACATTCATGTCGGAGGAAGTTATGGTGATAAAACAGCAACATTGGAACGATTTTACGAAAACATCCAAATGTTACCAGAACATGTACGTAAAGTAACGACTTTTGAAAATGATGATAAAACGTATAACGCTGAGGAAACGTTGCTTGTTTGTGAAGAACTCGGACAACCGATGATTTTTGATTGGCATCATCATTTAGCAAACGAATGCGCCACACCCATCCAAGAACTTATCCCCCGCATATGGGCGACGTGGAAATCCCGAGGTCTCGTTCCAAAAGTTCACTTGAGTTCACCGAAAAACGAAAAAGAGTTCCGTTCTCATGCGGATTATGTTTCTTTTGATTTCGTGCAACCTTTTTTGAAAATGACAAAAGAAATTGGTCAGGATTATGACGTGATGATTGAGGCAAAAGCAAAGGATTTAGCGATGTTTGGCTTGATTGAGGATATGAAAAAAATGCGAGGAATCGAAACGATTCCCGCACGTTAACTTACGTATGTCCAAGCTGCTGATATCGCATTTTTACTTACGAAATCACCACCAACATACAAATCATAATGAATACGAATGTTGCTGTCTTGTAGAGAGAGCGCATTCGTTTCTGTTTCCATTTGTAAAACACCGAACGGGCTGCGATAATCACTCATCGTTTTTTCGTTTTGCTTGAACTGATGGTTCATTTTCAACGTGCCGTTGCGAATAATTTTGATACTATCACTGCTAAATCGATACACCGTTGGAATTGTTTCTTTTCCAATTTGCTCTTTAAACGCAATCCACGTTTCGTCGCCTTTTATTTTTAACAAAGCAGGCACTTGTGTGTAATGCTCTTCACGTTGGTCTTCTAATTCTTGTACAGTCGTAATGGTAAGAATGATGTTACTATCGGTCATATTAATTCGTCCTTTTTTTCCTAGATTGTTTCTCGATTATAGCAAAAATTCGTTTGTACGTCTTCTCGGAAATAGGGATGGGCATAAAAACAGCGCAGAAATTGTTTGTTCACAATTACTGCGCTGTTTCCATATTTATTTCACGAAACTTAGTAGCATTTCGCGGATAATTTTACTCGCTGTATGTATCGTTTGGTCAGAGTTGTCGTAAATGGGTGCGACTTCTACTAAATCACAACCTACAACTTTTACGTCTGAGCCACCGATTGCATGGATACTTGCTAACAATTCGCGTGATGTGATGCCACCACAGTCGACTGTACCTGTTCCTGGCGCGTGCGCTGGGTCAAGAACGTCGA
>JBOFGC010000229.1:0-7882 GCA_051648945.1 Bacilli bacterium | reverse complement strand
GGTACTGCGCCAGGCAACTCCGCTTTCCTGTGGGGCGGCCGTGTGCCTCCTCGTCGCGGTAAAGCTGCTCCTGTGGGGTCACACGTTTCCGCCTGATTCCACGGGAGTCTCCGTTGCCTTTCTCCGTACCCTTCAACGAAGTGTTCGTGGTCGCGTTAAACCTTTCATCATGGGTTGTGAAAAAGGCTACGTTCGCGTTCATTATTATGTTCTACGATGTTAATCATCGCACTTTTCGGGTGTTCCTTCATTGGTTGCTGTTTTGAAGCTCATTCCACAACCGCATGTTGCAATCGCATTCGGATTGGTAATTGTAAATCCTCCACCCATCATTGATTGCTTATAATCAATTTGAACACCAGCTACGACGCCAAGTGCTTCTTTTGCTATAACAAATGGAACACCTTGAAATTCGAATGTTTCATCATCTGGGCCAACTTCTGTATCAAATCCTAGACCATAAGAAAGGCCAGAACACCCGCCGCCATGCACTGCAAAACGTACAGCTACGTTTTGACGACCGTCTGCTTTTAACATGTCTTTCATTTGAAAGCCTGCACTCTCCGTTACTACTAATACCATTTTTATTCTCCTCCTTCACACTTAATAATAAAACACTCCATCACAAATGAACTGCGCTTCTCCACGCATAATGACATGATTGTCTACGCTACGCCAAAGAATCGTCAACTCACCACCTGCAAGTGCGATTGTAATCGGTGTATCTTTTTGTGCCATACCGAGTTCTGTTGCAACAACTGCTGCTGCACATGCTCCTGTTCCACACGCTTCTGTAATACCTGACCCACGTTCCCATACGCGAAAATGATAATATTGTGGATTCACCTTTTGAATGAACTCAACATTCACACCATCTTTAAAAAGTGATGCACTACTCAACCATTGACCAAACGTATGTAGAGGTGCTTTCTCAATGTCAGCAACAACCGTTACTGCATGAGGATTTCCCATCGAGACGGTAGAAATATAGTATTCCTCATTTTGAAAAGGGATACGATACTGACTCACTTTTTCTAAGGATTCCCCAACAAATCCTACTGACTTGCTTGTGAACAATGGTTCCCCCATATCAATTTCAACGCTCTCCACAACAGATGCATCGTAGTCTGCAAAATACACTGTTGCTTCCGTCACTCTAGAAAGTGTTTCAATTTTGAACGTACTCTGCTGCACAATCCCACGTTCTACTGCATACTTCGCTACACAACGTAACCCATTCCCACAGTTCATTCCTTCCGAACCATCAGAATTGAAAATTCTCATTTTTACTTCTGCGACATCCGATGGACAAATAAGAATCATACCATCAGATCCAATTCCTCTTTTTTGATCAGCCAAAACGATTGCTAAATCTGAAAGTATACCTTCCTCGAGTGGTTGTTTGAAACAGTCTATATACACATAATTATTACCTAAACCATGCATTTTCGTAAAATGAATTGCTCCCATAAAGTCAACGCCCCCCTTTTTTTCTTAACTTAAGTATAAAGTTCTGTCGTTTAGAAAACAATAGAACTATCCCCCGTTTCTCTGAAAAGGGACAACTACATACAGTTGTCCCTTTTTTCCTATTTCTACGAACAATAATCCCCATTGTTATCTATATGTTTTTTTACCTTCTTCCTCTATAATAGAGTTACAGAAAATGAGGTGAACGAAAATGTCCAATATCTCTCCTACATACGAAAAAATCATACCGTGCACATTGTGTGGACATTCATATAGCAGTTTAAAGGTAAGAACACGAAGTATAAAAAGAAGCCACGCCGACTCTGATTGGTGTGTACATTACGAAAACGAGCTACACAATCCAGATTTATATATGGTTTTTGTGTGCCCACAATGTGGTTTTGCCTCTACAGAAAAATTCAAGTCACTACTTTCAGAAGCACGAACTCACGTGTTCAAGCAACAAATTACGTTGAACTGGATTGAACAACATCACTATAGTTCAACTCGCACACCTTCTATTGCCATCAATTCCTATAAGTTGGCTGCACTCTGTGCAGAACTTATCGAGGAACCGTGTGCGACAATTGCAGGTCTATACCTACGTATTGCTTGGTTTTATCGTAAAGAGCTTAACAGTGACCAAGAACAACGATTTTTAAGAATCGCTTTGCAATTTTACAACCAATCCTATGAAAATGGTGACTACGAAAAAGTTGAACTGAGTGTAGGACATGTTCTTTATCTTATTGCAGAATTGCACGCACGCACGTATCAAATTACAGCAGCAATGTCTCAGTTCGCAAAACTTATTTCTCACGCCAAAGTGAAAGGAACGACACTGGAAAAAACAACACGTGAACGCTATCAAGAACTCCGTCAAACACATCCTACAAAAGAAACTCTGTAGCCGCTTTCAATACTGTTCGCACACATAAATAATTATATTAAAAAAATGTCTCATATCATCATGCTAATTGAGACATTTTTTTGTATCTATAATTGCTCATCTATTTTAAACTGAATCTCGTCGTACAGTTCTTCAGCCGTCTCAGCAACAACTAGTTCCCCGTTTACAAGTGCAAATAATTCTTTATTACAGCGTCCACAATACCCTAAACAGCCATAATCAAGAACATCGCATTCGCCTTCTTTTTCTATTCGCTCCATTACCTTCTGAGAACCATTTGCTAAGTTACTCACACAAAATTCAATCATTGGTCGAATGATAAACACACCTATCACCTCTTCTCTTTGTCCCATTTATTATAGTCGATAGCCTAAAAATATAGCAAAACATATACCTTACACATTAACCATTTAATTATAGTGCTAAACTTTGCGAATTGTTGTTATTTTGTAAAAATTAAGCTATACTACTTACGACACTAACGCTAAAGGAGTGCGAATCCTCACATGAAGCAAATTGTAATCTTAGGTGGCGGATATGGTGGTATGCAATTACTTGCCAAACTGTTTGCGCAACAATTGCCAACAGACGTACACATCACCCTCATCGATAAAATGCCATATCATACATTAAAAACGGAATTTTACGCACTTGCTGCTGGTACGATTTCAGATCAGCACATTCGCGTAGCATTTCCTAAACATCCACAACTTTCAATCATTTATGATGAAGTCATTGAAATCGCTGTGGCCGAAAAAGTAATTTCCTTCAAACAAACAACTGCCCTACACTATGATGAACTCGTTATTGCACTTGGTTGTGAAGACAAATACCACAACGTTCCAGGTGCTGCTGAACACACATATAGCATTCAAACAATCGACAAGTCACGTGACACATACACTACATTAAATAATTTACCTTCTAATGCATCCGTTGGTATTGTCGGTGCAGGTCTTAGTGGTGTAGAACTTGCCAGCGAACTAATAGAAAGCCGACCAGACTTACACATTACCATTTTCGACCGTGGTCCATTAATTCTTTCTGCATTTCCAAATAAATTGAGTTTATTCGTGGAAAAGTGGTTCAATACGCATAATGTCAATATAATCAACAAAGCGTCCATTACTTCCGTTGAAGAAAAGGGATTGTTCAATCACGATGATTTCCTACCGTTTGATGCAATCGTTTGGACAGCAGGTATTAAAGCAAATCAACTCATGGAATCCTTACCTTTTGAAAAAGATGCAATGGGACGAATTTTTGTAAATAAGTACCTACAGCCTGGTCAAGAACAACATGTATTCCTTATTGGGGATTGTGCGCATTCGGATTTTGCTCCAAGTGCACAACTAGCCGAAGCCCATGGTGAACAAGTAGCGATGTTGCTTCAAAAACGTTGGAAAAATGAATCATGGCCTGAAACGATGCCTACGATAAAATTAAAAGGGATTCTCGGCTCACTCGGTAAAAAACATGGTTTTGGATTAGTAAACGATAAACCATTAGTCGGCCGTGTACCACGCCTCTTAAAATCAGGTATTCTTTGGATGTATAAATTCCATAAAGGTTGATCTTTTCTTTTTGTGTTAATTTGTTGTGAGTACTGGTTAAAACTGATATGATAAGTCCATAAACTAGCGTAAGTGATACTGATTCTCAGTAATACAACACTAGTTATGTACAAACATATGCAAACACCGACTACGTTTCGAACGTTTGCAAAAGGAGGAACGAATCATGACTATGCATGAACAAGTTGAAGAAGTATTAGACAAATTACGTCCCTATTTAATGCGTGATGGTGGCGACGTTGAACTCGTTGATATTGAAGATGGTATCGTAAAATTACGCTTAATGGGTGCATGTGGTACATGTCCTAGTTCTACAATTACATTAAAAGCGGGCATTGAACGCGCACTTCTTGAAGAAGTACCAGGTGTAATTGAAGTAGAGCAAGTATTCTAATTCAATCGCTACTATATAGCTTCAAAAAAGCCACAAATGTTGATTACACAACATTTGTGGCTTCTTTTTCCTCACATTTGTTTAAGCGCTTCACTTACAGAAAGTACTTCCATCAGAAACACATTTGCTACAGGAGCATTTGTTACTTTCCCATCAAATGTATTGAGTCCCTTTGCAAGTGCTTCATTTGCTTCAAGCGCTTGTTTCAGACCTTTGTTCGCAATGCTTACAAGATACGGCAACGTCACATTCGTCAACGCCATCGTCGCCGTGCGTGGTACGGCACCTGGCATATTTGGAACCGCATAATGAATCACATCTTCTGTTGAATATGTCGGGGCATCGTGTGAAGTAATGCGATCGGTTGTTTCAAAAATACCTCCTTGATCAACCGCAATATCGATTACAACACTTCCAGGTTCCATCGCACTAACCATGTCACGACTTACAAGTTTCGGTGCTTTCGCTCCTGGAATTAAAACCGCACCAATCACTAAATCTGAAGTCGTTACCGCTTGTGCGATATGTGTAGGATTGCTCATTAATGTTTGGACATCTCTTCCGAACAAATTGTCCAACTGCGCGAGGCGCTCTGCTGAAACATCTAAAATCGTTACATCTGCTCCAAACCCAACAGCAACTTTCGCTGCCTGCGTTCCCGCTACGCCACCACCGATAATTGTTACCTTCCCTCGACGAACGCCAGGTACACCACCAAGAAGTATTCCTTTTCCACCTTGATGTTTTTCTAAAATATGCGCGCCAATCTGAACGCTCATTCTTCCAGCTACTTCACTCATCGGTGTTAGCAAAGGGAGTGTTCCATTTGCAAGTTGAACTGTTTCATAAGCAATTGCACAAACACCATGTCGCAACAATTGGTCCGTAAGTTCCTTTTCTGCTGCTAGATGAAGATATGTGAATAATATTAAATCTTTTCTAAAATATTTATATTCCGAGGAAATCGGCTCTTTTACTTTAATTACGATTTCTTGTTGCCACGCTTGTTCCGCTGAATCTACGAGAATTGCTCCAACACGTTCATAACTTTCATTTAAATATCCTGAACCTATACCTGCATTTTGTTCGACATAGACAGAATGACCGTTCGCAATGAGAACACTCGCTCCTTCTGGTGTTAATGCCACGCGATTTTCATTATTTTTTATTTCTTTTGGTACTCCGATTTTCATACTTCTTCCTCCCATTTTTGTTAGCGCTTACAAAATTATTCTCAGAAAACAAAGATGTATATTTTCATTATATTCAGAAACTTATAGAGACGCAAATCTAATGATTAAACATCTTTTATTCATTTTCCGAATATCGTTATACAAAAAAAATTAAACAGTATGTGTTGTTTTTCAGAAATTTCAGATATAATATGAAACAAAGATTCAACTACGCCCATTTTATCCCTGTTAAAAAGATGAAGGAGGAAGTGACAATATTATGAAAAATTTTACCGACAATTCCCCTCAACCTACAAATCCAAACCTGCTCCATTTACAAACGAAACTTCAAAACGGAATTTCTGAAAATACCGATTGGAGCACTATTTTTACTAAGAATGATGTCACTTTCAATCTTGAGTTGCTTGCATTTAGTGAAGACGAGTTTCTATTCAATTTTCACTTATTGCTTTCCTCTGAAGTGTATTTGACACTTGAAATAGAATATTTAAACAGAGGAATCAATTGGTCTGTTGGTGATGTTGAAGCATTTTTACAGACACTTGAGCAGTTGGAGGATGAAGATTGTCACTATGGTGGAAGTAGTGCTTATCTTATAAGAAAAGTCAATTCTCAATCAGAAATGTTTCCGGAAACTACGTTGTTCAAGATTGTTTTAAAACTTCTACAAAATTACGGTACTTTTTGTCTAGTTATTCCGAAAGAAGTTGTAGACGCATTACCAGAGAATTTCAAAGGAATTGTTCAAGAGTGTCGAAATGGTGTTTGTCTCTACGAAGGAAAGGGATACTCAAAATTTCACGATGAATATGATTTTATAGAGCTTTGTTTTGATGTAGGGGACATAGAAGTATACAATCAAAGTGAGTAATTACTATATATTCTGTCACTTTTTATCACTTCACTCCAAAATCCCCCCCTTTTAAATTTTCTTTTTAAAATTTAAAAGGGGGGGCCTTGTTCTTATGGAAAGGTGGAAGTTACAAAAGATAGTACATACTGCGAATACTGTTATTTACTCCATTTTTGTGAAGCGATAAGAGCATTGGCTAATTTTGTGTAACTATATGCACTTATCCAACGCGGTTGTGTATAGCCCATTAAATCAAATGCATTCGCTTCAATATATTCTTCCGTTCTATAATCATATCCAACTACTTCGGTTTTGCCATCTTTATTCGGAAAATCTGGGTCTACATCGGGTGGATTTCCAGTAGGAGAATGCATCAATGTCAAAAGATGACCAAGTTCATGCGCCAATGTAGACTCCGATAACGAATCACCAAATGCTGCACCACACGCAAAATATGCTCGATTTGGCGTTCCAGTTCCTCCGGCTTCTGAAGTACCTGTACTTCCTTTAAAGTCTTCTCTTTTTTCTACACCAGATACGAGACCGTAAAAGAATACATTTTTCGGCATCTTACTTTTTTCCTGTACAATACCTACATCAACGATTACATCGCCTACATTGTTTGAATTAAATTTTCTCACATCACCTACAGTAATATTTACATTTGATGTAGGATAAAGTGCAAACACAGCTTCACGATAACCTTCAATTACATCTTTCGATACGTCGGGTACATAACCATTCACTTCATATGGAACTAAGTGTATATTCATCGGCCCTGTATGGACTGCACCTATTTCAATATTTTCTTCGTTCGGAAAGCGGAATGACATCTCTTTTTGTGTAGTGTCCTTAATCATTACATTTAATGTTGCACCTTCTTGTAAAGCATCTTTTGGTACATCTACTTCTATTCCAGTTTTTGGTTTATCAAGAACTGAATCTTTTTCTATGACCATCTCACTTGAATAGACATTTTTTATATCTTTGTTCAAAACCTCTACTTGCACTTCTAGCTTTTGCTTTTTCCAATTGGACGGAACGTCGATATATGTCACTACTTTTGCTGCTCTGTCTGCAACAATTGGTGCATTACGATCGTTGACTGATATTATTTTTGAATTTGAAAAGAGCGGGATTTCAATTACTTGAAATAAAGAAATTTTTGAAACCTTGATATCAGCTTTCTCATCTGATTCTGACGAACAAGCACTTAAAAAAAGAAAACATGTAAGCATTGTAGCAATGATAGTTTTTGTTAATTTCATAATTTCTCCAGTCTACTGTTTATTATTGGATGCATGGGTAGTTGTTTTTCTATGAAAATAATTGAGGCTCGCGTATGTTTGTGCGGAGCTTGGGGTACTGCGCCAGGCAACTCCGCGTGCCTTTCGGGGCGGCCGTGTGCCTCCTCGGCGAAAAACCGCGCCTGTGGGGTCACACGTTTCCGCCTGATTCCACGGGAGTCTCCGTTGCCTGTCTTCGTAC
>JBOFGC010000228.1:0-1397 GCA_051648945.1 Bacilli bacterium | reverse complement strand
ATTATCTCTGTGTTTCTTTTTGCGACATTGTGTAGTGGGGTTCTTACCTATACATTTGAGAGCAATAATGTGTTAGAAAATTCCGCAATCGAATCAAGAGTTGCCTTTCAAAACAATGGATTTGTGTATAGTGTTGTGAATGACCTTTTGAATCGAAAAGAAACGATGATTCCTCGCTATTCTGAAGCGTATATGCAGTCGATAGGTGAAAGGTTTTATGCTGAGGAACATGCGGTGATAATGAAGCCTAATATCATACTCATTCAGTGGGAATCATTTATAAACCTTGAAAAAATAAATGGTATAAAAGTTTCTGAAACACCAACACCCTTTTTTAATTCGTTAACAGAACGTTTTTCGAGTGGTGCTTTTCAATTACCAAAAGATACATCGACAGCACGAACAGAATTTGAAATGTTGACTTCACTTTCGCTCGAACACTTAGATATTCCTTCAGCCCCTCATTTTGAATTGCGGGATAAAGGATACATTCCATCGATTACGCACACTTTAGCAAGTCGAGGATATGCGACGAGCGCTGTACATAATTATCAACGTACATTTTATGAGCGTGATCAATTTTATCCAAAACTAGGTTTTTCGGACTTTATAGCTGGCGAGGATATGCCGAATTATGAAATGGATGAAGAGGATATTGGAGGAGACGATTCAATACTAATTGAAGTAATCAACAAACAGCTAGACAAGACAGAGACACAAGATTTTATCTTTGCAGTAACCGTTGAAACACATGGTCCGTATGATGAAAACAAAAAACAATACGAAGAAAGAATTACAGTTCAAGCGAAAACGAGTCAACAATCAAAACTCTTATCAAACTACGCAACGCGTTTGAAAAGTGTTGATCGAACATTAGAGACGTTCATCACGACAATGGAGGAGCGAAACGAACCAACTGTCGTACTCATCTATTCAGACCATTTTCCGCCGATATCTTTTGTAAATGTCGAAACACCATCGAAAGAACGGTCAATTCTGCCTTACGTCATGTGGGATAACATAGGGTTAGAAAAACAAGACAGACATATGAAAGTTCGTGAGTTCATGCCATATATTTTAGAACGCGTTCAAGTACCAGGGAATCTCATACATAACGTGTATCAAAATGCAGACAAACACGAAATAGATTCACTCGTGCAGGCGATTGGTTTTGATATGATTAATGGGAACCAGTATTTAGAAACTGCATTTCAATGATATGAAATGGATGAAAAGTTTTAACGCGACCATGAACACGTCGTTGAAGGGTACGGAGAAAGGCAACGGAGACTCCCGTGGAATCAGGCGGAAACGTGTGACCCCACAGGAGCAGCTTTACCGCGACGAGGAGGCACACGGCCGCCCCACAGGAAAGCGGAGTTGCCTGGCGCAGTACC
>JBOFGC010000227.1:0-5083 GCA_051648945.1 Bacilli bacterium | reverse complement strand
AAATTCTGCACGTAAATGTTCGTTTAATGTATAGTATCGTTTGTTATTTTCTCTTGGAAATGTGAGTGTATTCATTTAATTTCTCCTACCTATAGTTTCGTCCTTATACTACCACTTTTCTCTGCAAACGTTAAGTGTGTCGGTTAGAAGTGTGGTGGAATGGAAATAGTAACTGTGTACGAAATGGAAAGATGGAGGAACATTGCATGACAGTACAAGCTGTAGAAAAAATCCTAACACAAGTCGAAGAAGCATGTGCAATTGCTGAATCACAACTAACATTAATGAGCATGAGTGAACATGAAGCGTATGTAGATAGCTATTGTGAAGCTCAATATTTGTTAGAACTTGCGTACAAAGAATTAGATGCACTTGCCCATTCAACGCGTGGTTCAGACCATTATGCGGTCCAACTCGCACAAACAAAAGTAAATACGCTTCAACATGAAATGATAACACTGCGACATTAAGGTGATGTAAATGAACATAAAAAAAGTTTTGATGAATGAACAAAGTGAATGTAGTGCTGATATTGAATTTTGTTTCATAGAAGTCGCGGACACAACGATGAGTGGATGTGAAGAAGTAGAAGAAGAATCGTAATTAGCAAATTGTAAAGAAACCGTCAAAAATAGGCGGTTTCTTTATTGCTTTTTCGACTCTTCATTTATATAATTAGATATATATCTAAATATCTAAAGGAGGGTGTAAATGCAACAAGCGTTTAAAGCACTTAGTGATCCGACAAGAAGAGAAATATTACAACTGTTACGCGAAAAAGACCGAACAGCAGGTGAAATTGCTGAAGCATTTAACATTTCGAAACCGAGTATTAGTCATCATTTAACACTCTTGAAAAACGCAGAACTCGTAACCGATATGCGAGATGGGCAGTTTATTATTTATTCCATTAACATGACTGTATTTCATGAATTACTGCTTTGGATGAATATGTTTTTACATGAAAAAGAAGAGGGGAAGAAAAAATGAAAAAGTTTATCAATCCGCAAACGATAATAATTGCCATCATGTTTGTGTTCAGTGCAATCGTCTTTAAAGATTTACCTGACCAAGTAGTCACTCATTTTGATAGTAATGGCACACCAGATGGATGGATGTCACGTACGGTTGGAACATTCTTCTTACCGGTACTCTCAATTATTCTCTATCTATTGATGAAATATATGCCCACAATAGATCCGAAGAAAAAGAACTTCAACCGTTTTTCAAAATCTTATCAAATGTTTTTAAGTGTATTCTTCATATTCATGCTCGTTCTTCACATTATTACTGTTGGCTACAATCTTGGTTGGGATGTGAATATTGCATTAAGTATCCAACTATTAATGGGCATTCTCTTTCTTTATTTGGGCAATGAAATGCCCCGATTCAAACAAAACTATTTTCTTGGTATTCGTACACCGTGGACATTGAGTAATGAGGAAGTGTGGAATCGAACACACCGTGTCGGAGGCTATGGTTTTATTGCAGCGGGCGTCTGTTTTATTGGTAGTATTTTCTTACCGACAAATGTAGGAATGATCGTGCCACTTATCGTTCTTTTTGCAGTCGCAATTTTCACGATGGTCTATAGTTATTCTGTCTATAAAACCATAGTAAAAGATTAGTTCTAGCATCTTGCATTTCAATGGACTGTTCACTATAATAAAGGGTAGGTTTATAACATATTTCGGTGAATAGGAATAGTAGTTTTTGGTTATCTTTTGTAGAGAGTTGACGGTCGGTGCAAGTCAATAAAGAGACAAAACGAACTCGCCTAGGAGATTGTTCAGTGAATGGAGTAATTGAACACGCGACACTAGCGTTAAGAGTGCTTAAGTGAGCAGATTTTTTGCTAACTAAGGGTGGTACCGCGGAACTGTAACGTCAGCTTTTCGTCCCTTTCATGGGATGAAGAGCTTTTTTTATTTTACTAAAAAGGAGATTTTCGACAATGGCATTCAATCATTTACAAATTGAAAAGAAATGGCAAGATTTTTGGCTAGCCAATCATACGTTTAAAACAACAGAGGACGTAACAAAACCAAAATTTTTCGCACTCGATATGTTTCCATATCCATCAGGTGCTGGACTTCACGTTGGTCACCCAGAAGGATATACAGCGACAGATATCGTAAGTCGTATGAAACGTATGCAAGGGTACAACGTACTTCATCCAATGGGCTGGGACGCTTTTGGATTACCTGCGGAGCAATATGCACTCGATACGGGGAATGACCCTGCAGAGTTCACAGAAAAGAACATTAACACGTTCCGTAACCAAATTCAGGCTTTAGGATTTAGCTATGACTGGGAACGCGAAATCAACACGACAGATCCTACATACTACAAATGGACACAATGGATTTTTATCCAACTTTTCAATAAAGGGTTAGCCTATGTAGATGAAATTCCAGTAAACTGGTGCCCAGCGCTTGGTACGGTTCTTGCAAATGAAGAAGTTATTGATGGACTAAGTGAGCGCGGTGGACATCCTGTTGAGCGTCGTCCGATGAAACAATGGATGTTAAAAATTACAGCGTATGCGGATCGTTTACTTGAAGACTTAGACGATCTTGATTGGCCGGAGAGTTTGAAAGATATGCAACGTAACTGGATTGGACGCTCAGTTGGCGCGCAAATTTCATTTGCTGTTGAAGGGGTAGAAGAAACATTCCAAGTGTTCACAACACGCGCAGATACATTATTTGGTGCATCATACACAGTATTAGCACCAGAACACCCACTCGTTGCGAAAATTACAACAGATGAACAAAAAGAAGCTGTAAATGCATATATCGAACAAATCAAATCAAAAAGCGATTTAGAGCGTACCGAACTATCAAAAGATAAAACAGGTGTATTCACAGGTGCATACGCAATTCATCCAGTAACAGGACAACGTCTACCAATTTGGATTGCGGATTATGTGCTTGCAACATATGGCACAGGTGCTGTTATGGCCGTACCAGCGCATGATGAGCGTGACTTTGAATTCGCGAAAAAGTTCGAGTTACCAATTACTGAAGTCGTTGCTGGTGGAGATGTGGAGAAAGAGGCGTATACAGGAGACGGAGCGCATGTAAACTCAGACTTCCTAAACGGTTTAAACAAAGCAGATGCAACAGCGAAAATGATTGAGTGGTTAACTGCAAATGAAAAAGGTGAAGGGAAAGTTCAATACCGTTTGCGTGACTGGTTATTCAGTCGTCAACGTTATTGGGGTGAACCAATTCCTGTTATTCATTGGGAAAATGGTACGATGACTACGATTTCAGAATCAGAATTACCACTAGTACTGCCTCTAACAGATAACATTAAACCAAGCGGTACAGGCGAATCACCACTTGCGAACATTACGGATTGGGTAAATGTTGTTTGTCCAGAAACAGGAATGAAAGGTCGTCGTGAAACGAATACGATGCCACAATGGGCAGGTAGCTGTTGGTATTATTTACGCTATATTGATCCAAAAAATACAGACGCACTCGCATCAAAAGAAAAATTAGACTACTGGTTACCTGTAGACCTTTACATCGGTGGCGCAGAGCATGCTGTACTCCATTTACTGTACGCACGTTTCTGGCATAAAGTACTTTATGATTTAGGAGTTGTTCAAACGAAAGAACCATTCCAACGCCTTTTCAACCAAGGAATGATTCTCGGTGGAAACAATGAAAAAATGAGTAAATCAAAAGGCAACGTTGTAAACCCAGATGACATCGTAGCATCACACGGTGCAGACACACTTCGTCTTTATGAAATGTTCATGGGCCCATTAGATGCATCGATTGCATGGAGTGAAACAGGACTAGACGGAGCGCGTCGTTTCTTAGACCGTGTATGGCGTTTAATGGTTGACGAAAACGGCAATGTTCAAAGTAAAATTACAGGCGACGCATCAACGAATGCAGCATTTGAAAAAACATATCATGCAACTGTTAAAAAAGTAACAGAAGACTATGAGGCATTGCGATTCAATACCGCAATTTCACAAATGATGGTGTTTATTAACGAAGCGTACAAACAGGAAGTTTTATCGCTTTCGTTCATGAAAAACGTAGTCCAACTTCTTTCACCAATTGCACCGCATATGTGTGAAGAATTATGGCACATTTTAGGCGAAACAAAGTCAATTAGTGACTCGATTTGGCCAACATATGATGAATCTAAACTTGTTGAGGATGAAATCGAAGTCATCGTACAAATAAATGGTAAAGTTCGTGCTCGCCTAGTCGTTGCAAAAGATGCAACACGTGAAGAAATGGAAACATTAGCACGAAATGATGCACGCATTCAAGAAGTATTAGAAGGTAAAGACATTAAAAAAGTAATCGCAGTTCCAGGGAAATTAGTAAATATCGTTGTAGGTTAGCACGTTTTTAAAAGGCTGTCCTAGAAATCATGCATTTGATTTCTAGGACAGCCTTTTTTTTGAACAAAAAAAAACCTAGCATACGCTAGGCAAAGTTATTCAGAATGAATAACTAGTGAGAGATTAAAAGCATATGATTGTTAATTTAAAATTAACGATCATATAGAATTCAACATGTAGAAATCATTCATACACATTGAATATGAGTTGTAAACTATTAACATCATGATAACGTTTACATTTCTATTTTAATTACATTTCACATAAACTTCAAGAACTTTCTTGATTAAAAGCAATAGGAGTAAATATTCGTAGTATTCATCCAAAATGATGGATAGATTGAAAATTACGGATTAATAAAGCAACGCAAGCATCGAATACATCGATACAAGGGATGTATGAAACGGGGTAAGGATCTAGAATGAATCGACGTAAGGGGCGAATGAATGGGAGTAAGGGTCGAATGAGTGGGAGTAAGGGCCGAATGAAGCAGCGTAAGGGTCGAATGAGTTGGCGTAAGGGTCGAATGAGTGGGAGTAAGGGCCGAATGAAGCAGCGCAAGGGTCGAATGAATCATATACATCTCCATTAATATAATTCATTTTTCCTTTTCCTTCTTTTTTATCATTCTTCAGTTCTCCATCATATACACTTCCGCTGCTAAATTTGAGTATTCCTTTTCCTTCTCTTTTATCATTCTTCCATTCT
>JBOFGC010000226.1:0-10549 GCA_051648945.1 Bacilli bacterium | reverse complement strand
CTGTTATGAGTATGATACGTGGTTTTTTTCAAGGCTATCAATCGATGGGGCCGACGACGGTTAGTCAAATTATCGAGCAAATCGTTCGTATTATTTTTGTCTTATTTGGTGCCTGGATCGTATTATATGTAATGGATGGAAGTATTGTTCAAGCAGTGGGGATGACGACATTCGGTGCATTTGTTGGGGCAGTAGCATCCTTTTTTGTGTTACTTTTTTATTGGAAAAAAAGGAAACACGGTTTAGACAAGCAGTTGCGTGAACAAACCGTTCCGCAGTCGAAAGCGTCAACACCAACATTAATGAAAGAGCTAATTACATATGCAATTCCATTTGTGTTTGTAGGATTAGCAATACCATTATATCAACTTATAGATCAATATACGTTTGCACGTGGAATGAGTTTGGCGAAAACTGCAGTCAATGTCGATGCAGCGTATGGCGTATTTGCCAACTGGACACACAGCTTAATAATGATTCCAGTGTCTCTTGCAACGGCATTTTCGTTAACACTTGTGCCAACAATTACAGAAAGTTTTACGAAAAGAAATTTTAATGATGTACGCGCACTCGTTAGTCAAACGTTCCAACTTACATTTTTTGTAACAGCGCCAGCTGCGATTGGAATGAGTTTATTAGGTGAGAGTGTGTATAATAGTTTATATACAACAAACAAGTTAGGTGGTCCAATTGTGACTGCGTATGCACCAGTCGGTATTTTATTTGCGCTATTTAGTGTGAGTATGGCTGTTTTGCAAGGCTTGAATTTACAAAAAGTAGCGATGCGTTCCCTTGTATTTGGCGTGTTGACGAAATTGGTGTTTAACATTCCATTTATCATGTTTTTTGAAACACAAGGAGCAATCGCGGCAACTGCGCTAGGATATTGTATTAGTATATGCTACAGTTTTTCACACATTATGAGAGTAACCGAAAGTCGTTATGTGTTAATGTTCAAACGAATTTTTCAGACTATCGTTGCTTTACTTCTTATGAGTGTTCCAGTTTTACTCGTAGAATGGGGACTATCGCAATGGTTTCATCCGCTGGACAGTCGCAAAGATGCATTTATTATATTAGTGCCAAGTATTTTTGTTGGCGTAATTACCTACTTATTGGTTGCGAAATGGTTTAATTTGTTTGAAAAAATATTAGGCAAAGAGTTATTAGGAAAACTTACATCGCGCTTCACAAAAAAGAGAAGAGCACATCGTTAAAGAGAGTGGTGGATTGAGTAATGAGAATTGATAAATTTTTAGCGCATACAGGTTTTGGTACGCGAAAAGAAGTAAAGAATATGCTTAAGAAAAAAGAAGTACTCGTAAATGGAACGCGCGTGAAAGATGCAAAATTTCATGTAAACGAAAAAGAAGACGAAGTATCTGTGGATGGAACAGTTGTTGAGTATGTAGAATTCATATACTTAATGATGAACAAACCAGATGGCGTCATTAGTGCGACAGAAGATAATAACGACGAAACGGTAATCGACCTATTAGATCCATACTACGCAGACTTTGAACCGTTTCCGATGGGGCGCCTGGATAAGGATACAGAAGGGTTACTACTCATTTCTAATGATGGTAAACTCGCTCACAATTTACTAAGTCCAAAAAAACATGTATCGAAACGCTATGAAGTGTTCGTAAAAGGAAAAATGACAGAAAAAGAAATGGCCATTTTCCAAAAAGGAATTACACTTGATGAACAATTTACAACATTACCTGCAAGTATGGAAATTCTTGAAGCGAATGAAGAACAATCGCATGTGCATGTTATTATTCAAGAAGGTAAGTTTCATCAAATTAAAAGAATGTTTGAAGCGGTGGGTAGTTCTGTCACTTATTTAAAACGACTGAGCATGGGTCCAATCATATTAGATGAATCGCTAGAATGTGGAGAATATCGTGAATTAAATGAACAAGAGATGCAATTGTTGGCGCCTTATTTGCCAAAACATGAAGAATAAGCGTTAAAAAAATTCCCCATAGCGGCCGGCTATGGGGAAATTATTGCTATATGTTGATAGTTTTTTACGAGGTTCGTTTTATACGCTTTTCTGTAATTGTCCATTTCCCGCGTGTGGGGCTACAGACGAGGTTGTTGAGTGCTAGCACGTTTAAGTCTCTTTGTACCGTGCGAGGTGTTGTTCCAAATTCTTGGACGATGTCTTGGGTAGTAACCATCCTGTTTTCGAGGATATACAAATAAATTGACTTGATCCGCGTTAACATTCGATCGGTGGAGTTTTTCAAAAAACCACATCCTTATCAATAATTTAATTGGTTAACAACTACGCCTTCATTTTACAACATCTCTGAATGATATTCTATAAAAAATTCTAACTTTTACATTATGTACAAATATTCAGAGATAGAATTTACAGTCAGTTTGTTCTACAAACGCCATCACTCCTTCATTTCTAGTGTTGACAAAATCCCAAAATATCATAATTGTAAAGGAGAAATTTACAAATGCTTAACTTTTCAACAGTCGTAAAAGAGAATAGAGAAGAGATTATTTCAAGACTTATTGCGTTATTAGAAATTCCGAGTATTAAAAGTTCTACGAGAGAAGAAGGCGCGCCATTTGGTCATGAGATTGCAAAAGCGCTAGAATATATGCTAGAGATGGCGAAAGAAGATGGGTTTACCGTAAAAAATCTTGACGGGTATGTTGGGGTTATTGATTGGAAGTGTGATTCATCAGAGCAAACATTTGGGATATTAGGGCATTTAGACGTCGTTCCACCAGGAGAAGGATGGACTAAACATCCGTTTGAACCGAGTATTCAAGATGGGAAATTATTTGCTCGAGGAGCGATTGATGACAAAGGACCAACAATGGCTGCTTATATGGCTATGCTTATGTTGAAAAAGCAGGGATTAGTACCAAATCAAAATATTCGTTTTATACTTGGGACAGATGAAGAGTCGGGTTGGGAGTGTATGGAATATTATAAACAGAAAGAACCATTACCAGACTTTGGTTTCGCCCCTGATGCGGATTTTCCTGTGATCTTTGCCGAAAAAGGAGTAGCAGATATCTATATTTCTTCGAGTTGGGATACATTGAAGTCGCCACTGTTACGCTTTGAAAGTGGTGAGCGATTGAATATGGTTCCCGCTAAGGCAGTTGCAGAAGTTGTTGTCTCACGAGAAAAACAACAACAGTGGGAAGAAAAATTCTATCAATATAACAAAAAACATGGAATTACAGGCGAAATCACAGAAAAAGATGATATACTTACTCTGACTATTTTTGGAAAACAAGTGCATGGTTCAACACCGGAATTGGGTGTAAATGCAGGGATTCATTTAGCGAACTTTTTAGTTTCAATCGAAGAGGTTCATCCTGTAATTGAAGAAATAGCGAACTATTATATGAATGATACACGCGGTGAGAAGTTAGCGGTTGCGTATAGTGATGAGACTTTTGGGGCATTGACGATAAATGTTGGTTCGGTAAAAATTGAAGGGAATAAAGCGCAATATGGGCTAAACATTCGTTATCCTTCAGGTGTGACTATTGAAACGATTATGTGTAAAATCGCGTCAAAAATTACAGCAAATGCGGAGATTTCTCTCAAAGACCATCTTACGCCACATGCAGTAAATCCAGAAGATGAACGTGTACAAACGTTGTATGAGACATATAAAGATCATACGAATGATGAAACACCAATGTTGGTGATTGGCGGTGCAACGTATGCGCGAACGATGCCAAATGGCGTTGCGTTTGGCGCACTGTTTCCGAACCGAGAAGATGTTGCACATCAAAAGGATGAGTATATTTTGATTGAAGACTTACTTCTAGCAACAACAATCTATATGGATGCGCTACATCGATTAGTCATTGAAAAGCACTAACTTAGAAACGGAAGGTGTTGAGGTTGTTGGATACTCATTATTTTTTGGCAATTTCGCTACCAGATGAAGTGAAAGAGTTGATGTACTTAAAAAGCGAGTGGTATCGTGGGAAGTGGGAGTTTGATAAATGGACGCATCCATTAGATTATCATATAACACTCGTTTTTTTAGGGAATATTGCGCCTCACTCTGTGAATGTTGTAAAAGAAATCGTCGAGCTCTCGTTATTTTCAGACCCAGAGTTGTTTGTTCGTTTACGAAATGTGCATAGTTTTGGGGATAACGAAAAACCTAGAATTTTGTATCAAAAAGTAGCTCTTGATAACGGTTGGCTCGCGTTACGTGCTCGACTGTTTAATAACTTGCTTCCATTTTTTAGTACGTTAGACAAGCGACCATTTCGCCCGCACATTACAATAGCCAAGAAATTTCGCGATGAGTCTGAATGGGTATTACAACAACCAAATGTTAATTCAGAGCGTAAGATGTCAGAATGGTACGCAACCGAGATTATTCTCTATCGCATTCATAACGATAAACGTCCTAGTTACGAAGAAGTGATGTGCTGGGACGTGACAATAGACAGCAAATGAGGTGATTGAGATTGCACAAATTATAAAAATTATGGATTATCGCAGTCGTTATGAAGCAGACCCTTTTTCAACGCCGGGAAACTTTTTTCAATACAAACAACATTCGTGGCAACAACTTGTTCAGCGATTTGAAGAGGGGACGCTTCATCAAAAAATCGAGGAACTCTGGCTTGAAGAGGATATTTCGTTTTTTCAAAAAGTGAAAATGAAATGGCTTAAAAAAGCAGAATCATTTGAAGAGGTTGAAGAACTTTATAGTGATGAAAAGGAAGAGGCCATCGTAGAAAGAGATGATTTTTCTGAATTTGAGGAACGTTTTCAAAGTACAACGATTGAATCAGAAGACCAACTTCGTCAAAAGTTTCTAGAATTCTTATTTGAAAAGAAAGTTTCATGGGCAACGACAAATAGTTCACCGGATATGGACCCGATCGTTCGTAAATTACAATATAATAAAAAATTGTTTGAATTTTCACAAGCGACGCCAGATAATTTACTACTATTTTATCAACCAGTTGTGCAAGTGGGAAAAGCAGAAGTCGAACTAGACCTAATCCTCATAACACCACTTGAAATCTGGTGTATTACCCGTGTAGATGGGGCAACAAATAGTGTATTTGAAAGTACGAATAAGCGGTATTGGATTGAAAGAACTGGGATTGAATCCCATAGAATCATAAGTCCGATTCCATCGTTGTTTCGCACATCACGTATCATTGGTGACATTTGTAAAGCGAGTGGACTTGAATTACCGATTCGTAAAGCGATTATTGCGCCAGAGAACTATTTTGACGTGCCTTATCCGCCGCATGGTGTAGCGATGATTGATAAACGAAATTTTAAATCGTGGTTTGGAACATTTCGGAATGAAAAGGCAAGTTTGAAGTTTCAACAAATAAAAACAGCAGAACGAATTCTTGCACATTGTGTCTACAGTTAAACAAAGTCAATTGGTAACTACTGTTAATAGTGAATCGATTCTTGACGCTATACAAGGAAAAATGTAGAATATTTTTAGATAGTCTATACGCGTTGTAATGTGCTGGGCTGTCTTTTTTTATTAAATGGATATCATGAGGGCAGTGTAATGAGTAACAATCGGAAAATACTAAACACGCTTTTTGACGACGAATGGTCGATTGAACCTGCTGGTGGTATGACAGGAGAGGCTTATGTTGCAAAAAGCAAAGATCAAAGTCTTTTTGTTAAATTTAATAGTTCTCCCATATTAGCAGTTCTTAGCGTGGAAGGTATCGTTCCGAAACTCGTTTGGACAAAAAGACTATTATCGGGAGAAGTTTTAAGTGCACAAGTATGGCTACAAGGTGAAAAACTAGAACCATCAGATATGTGTAGTAAACAAGTGGCACAACTTCTGCGTAAGATACATACGTCAGAGGAATTAGGTGCGCATGTAGATCGCATGGGGATGAATCCGTTAGACCCAATCGAAATACTCGCTACGCTTCAGCAAAATATGCCTGATTATGATGGGACAAGCCCCATTGTTCATCGTGCTTTGCAATACTTAGAATTCAATGTGACGAAGCTGCCGCATAATTGTCGAACAATCTGTCATTGTGATATTAACCATAATAATTTTATTCATGATGAATATAACCAATTGTATCTCGTCGACTGGGACGATGCGATTCTTGCTGATTTTGCCATCGATGTGGGTCCACTTTTGTTTCAATATGTGGAGCAAAAACAATGGAGAAACTGGTTGGAAGAATACGGTACTACACTCGATACAGAATTATTTAATCGCTTAAAATGGTATGCGATTGCGCAAGCATTATTAACTTTTTTATGGTTTGATGAAGAAAATCAAATTCAAGAGAAGTTATATTGGGAACAAATGATAAAAAAGGGACTAGATACAGTCCCTTTATAATTATTGAAACGTATTCATACCATCAACCCAAGAAGTAAGTTGTCCTTGATGGTTGCTAATATGTTGATCAAGGTCGGGACTATATTTGCCTTTTTGGCTATAAAAATACACTTCTCGAAGTGTATTTTTTACATCTTCCGGCACTTGCTCGTTTGTGAGTAAATTTTTTACAACACGTTCTACTTGCTCGCATTCACTTACAGTTCCGCAACAATCTTGTGAATGATTTAATAGTATGTCTTTAATAAGTTGCATTTGATGCGTATGGCTTAATGGCATTGTTATACACCCTTTTCTCTTTTATTCATAGTTAGTTTGTGAAAAAAAGGGAAAAATATACACGAAGAAATGAAAAGTGAGGACCTTACATGAGATTACGAAATAAACCGTGGGCAAAAGATTTTTGTCAAGAAAACAGTGAAATTGTCATTCAAGATGCAAAAGATAGAAAAGGAAAATGGAGCGATCAATTCGCGAACAAAGCACCCATCTACTTAGAAATTGGAACAGGGCGTGGTGGATTTATTGTTGAAATGGCCAAGCGAAATCCTGAAATTAATTTTATTGGAATAGAAAAATTTACGAGTGTGATTGTTGATGTTGTTGCAAAAATTAAAGAAGAGGGCGTAACAAATGTATTGTTATTGAACGAAGATGCAACGAATCTGCTCGACTTTTTTGAACCAAATGAGATTCATCAATTGTTTTTAAATTTCTCCGATCCATGGCCGAAAGACCGTCATGCGAAAAGACGTCTTACGCATGAAAACTTTTTAAAACAGTATGAAGTTGTTCTTGTTCCTGACGGTGTTTTACAGTTTAAAACAGATAACAGAGAGTTGTTTGAGTTTTCGTTAGTAAGTTTCTCAGGCTATGGTGCACCTTTAGAAGAAGTGCAATTAGATCTTCATAAAGTGTGTGATGAAAGTAATGTTATGACAGAGTATGAAGCGAAGTTTTCTGCGAAAGGGAATCCGATTTATCGTTCGCTTGTTACGTTAGGGAAATAATTTATTTTGGGTCGCGAGTTCTAGGTGCTGAGTCATCCAGGCACCTCCATGTACCTTTTTAGTTTACAATAGAACGTAGATTTGCTGATTGCGTTCATGTTTTAAAAAAAAGCAAGTGCACATCTTTGATTAGGCATCAGGATGTGCGCTTGCTTTTGTTATTGAACGAATGTCGCCAGTGTAAACACAAGCTTCAAAGTCCCACCATTCGAAAGTAGCATTTTCTACGTTAAGTTGAAATTCTTTGCTAATTTCAAGTTGACCTACATGTACTGCACCGCGCTCATTGAGTACCATTTCGTGCTGAATCCAAGCATCACGTACGATGTAGTTCTCACGAAATTCCGATTTTACTTTAGCTAATACTTCTTCGGCGCGCATTTTTTGTTTTGTCCCACAAAGAGCAGCAACTGCTACGCCCATTGCACCAAGCAATGCACCAACCGCCATATATTTTTTGTTCATCATTTGCACCTCAAACTGTTTTGTTAAAAGTAGTATACCACAAAAGTGAACAAGCAAATCGTCTCACATTTTTTCTTGAAATATGAAATATGGTATACTGATATTATTGAAAAGTGAAGAAAGAAGGACAGGAATATGAATGAGAAAACGTTACAAATGTTTCGTACATTGACTGAATTACCGGGTACTTCGGGCTTTGAACATATTGTTAGAGGTTATATGCGTTCGTATATGGAGCAGTATACAGATGAAATTATCGGTGACAGAATTGGCAGTATATTTGCGAAAAAGACAGGGAATAGTGATGGTCCGGTAGTTATGGTAGCTGGGCATATGGATGAAGTTGGCTTTATGGTTACAGGCATTACGCCGCAAGGATTTCTACGCTTTCAAACGCTAGGTGGCTGGTGGAGCCAAGTGTTGCTTGCACAACGTGTGCAAATCATCACACCTGCAGGCGGGATAATTGGTGTAATTAGTTCGATTCCACCACATTTATTGGATGAAGCAAAACGTCAAAAACCAATGGATATTAAAGATATGCTTATTGATATTGGTGCGGACAACGAAGCAGATGCACGAGCTATCGGTATATCTGAAGGCCAACAAATTGTTCCAGTATGTCCATTTACACCGATGAGCAATCCGAAAAAAATTATGGCAAAAGCGTGGGATAATCGCTATGGATGTGGTCTTGCACTTGAGTTGTTAGAGCACTTACATACAAATGCCCATCCGAATGTGGCGTATATTGGGGCAACAGTTCAAGAGGAAGTTGGACTTCGTGGTGCCAAGACGGCGGCGAATATGATTGCACCTGATATTTTTCTCGCACTCGATGCCAGCCCTGCAAATGATATGACAGGTCAAAAAGCAGAGTTTGGTCACTTAGGCAAAGGAACGTTGTTACGTATTTTAGATCGAACGATGATTACGCACAAAGGCATGCGTGAATGGATATTAGATACATGTTCAACGCATAACATTCCATATCAATATTTTGTAAGTCCAGGTGGAACAGATGCTGGTTCTGTGCATGTAGCAAATGAGGGTATCCCATCGGCAGTTATTGGCGTACCTTCTCGCTATATTCATACACATGCAAGTATTCTACACGTTGATGATTATGCTGCTGCGAAAGAATTGTTGTTCCATTTAGTTACAACGCTTGATAAAACGACGTTACAAAGTATTTTAGGGGAATAGAGATGACCGTAAAATCATTGGCTGTAGGAACAAAAAATAAACCGAAAAATGATGCTGTTTGTACAGTTTTTTCACCCGATTATACTCTTATTTCTCTCGACGTACCTTCAGGCGTAGCGGCGCAACCACTTGGTGATGAGGAAACGAAAAAAGGTGCGTACAATCGAGCAGTTGCAGCAAAACGTGAGAGCGGTGCATACTGTGGTATCGGTTTAGAAGGTGGCGTTGCAAAGACAAAGGAAGGACTTTTTCTAACGAGTTGGGCATGCTTCGTCGATAATAATGAAACACCATACTATGCGGGGACATATGCAGTATCTTTACCGAGTGATTGGTGGGAAGAACTACAACAAGGAACAGAGCTTCATGTTTTAGTGGAACGCTACACAAATCAACTGGGTGTAAGTCAAAAAGAAGGAGCGGTTGGTATTTTTTCGGCCGGTCGAATTACACGAACTGAATTATTTGCTCATCTTTGTGCACTTGTTCGAGGTGCATATGAACATACAACGAAGAAAGAAGGAATAAAATAGATGGATACTTTAGTGAAATTAGAGAGTGTAGCACAGTTTGAACAATTGAAACAAGGGTCTGTTGTTTATGTATTTTCAGCAGCGTGGTGTCGTGATTGTGTCATTATTGCCCCGTTTATGGGAGAGGTCGCAGCACAGTTTGAAACGTATACATTTGTGTATATTAACCGCGATGAGTGGGTCGATCTGTGTATTGAAAATGATATTATGGGTATTCCGAGTTTCTTAGCATTTAAAGGTGGAAATGAAGTCGGACGCTTTGTAAGCAAAGATAGTAAAACACGTGAAGAAATTGAGGAATGGCTTGCTACTTTGCCAAGTTAATGGAGAGAGAAAATGAAAGAAAAAACTATAGAGCAATTTATTCAAGCATTGCGCAATCAACTTGGCGATGAACACTATCATTTTTATGTAGATGAAGAGAATGATGTGTGTCGCGTCGTTCGTAATGAAGGTGAAAAAGGGGTGTCACTCGGTATCAGTAAGTCGCTAGCTAAGTTTCATCAAAAAGGCGAGGCTTTCGTTACAGATATTGTTTATTATTTAAAAGAGTCGTTGCGAAGTATGAATGAACAGCAACAATCAAATACATTTTATCCGGTACTTAAAGCGCATTCGTTTCCAACAACTGCAAACGGTGAAACCTTAGTGTTTGACGAACACACTGCAGAAACAAGGATTTTTTATGCGCAAGATTTTGGTAATACATATAAATTAGTAACAGAACCTGATTTGAAGAAAATGAAGAAAACAAAGGAAGAGCTCGTTCAAATGGCCGCTTTTTCGCTAAGAAGTCTTGATTATCGTTATCGTAAGGACGAAGTGGCTGGAAATGTCTTTTATTTTGTGAGCGCGCGCGATGGGTATGATGCGAGTAAACTTTTAAATCGAAGTTTTATTAAAACATTAACAGCCGACTTCGAAGGAACAGCAGCAGTAAGCATTCCACATCAAGATGTACTCAGTGTCGCTGAGT
>JBOFGC010000225.1:0-5173 GCA_051648945.1 Bacilli bacterium | reverse complement strand
CGATTTGCTGCATAAAGTACTAAAATTGCAAGTAAGATTGTTGTTCCTACGAAAATACCGACTAAAATGTACTTCATCATCGTTAGACTTCCGTAAAACTCACTCGTTGGTGCATAAAGAACGGCAACTAGACCCGTTTCTCCAATGTTACTTGATGCATATGTATCTTGGTCGCCTGAGTCTTCCCATGTCCATGGTACAACTACTTCCGCCCCAGCGAGTAAATCTGGCGCAAGCCCTTTAACGACACCACCATCTACTGTGTAAATGTTATCTGTAACAGGTCGTGAAGGGTGAATGATGTAGTTTCCATCCACGTCAAAAATCATTCCGTGCCCAGTTTCAGCTAATTTCGCTTCAAGAGAAATACCTTTAAGCTCTTCTAAGTTTAACTCTGCAGTAATTATCCCACTCACTGCATTTCCTTTTTTCACAGCTTTAGCCACTGTAATTGTACGATACGTTCCATTATCAATCGCTTTTGAATAGGCAATTATGTCTTCTGATAACGCAGGTTGAATCCATTCTTCTGCTGTAAGTTTACTAAATGAAGCATTTGACTCTGCCGTGAATTTCGCATTCAATAACGCTTCATTTGCTTTTAACATACTCTGTACTTCACTATTAATTCGGTCTGGACTCTCTTCTTTCGCTACAATTTCACTTAACATTTGTAACTGTGCTTCCACGTGCGTGAAAAAATTAGTTACTGTACTTTTGTAGTTGTGTAGCGTAAGAATAACTTCCTTCTCTACTTTTTCTTTCATCGTCGTCTCGGTCAACTTAAATACTGACCATCCGATTACAAACATAAGTACTACGAGTGGTAACATGACCGTAGCAATTAATTTCTTTTTTATCCCATAAAATCCCCGTTGCATGTTGAATCCTCACTTTCTGTGCTTCACTACTTCTAATATCGGCAAAACTTTCTAATAGATTAGTGCGCAAACAAAAAAAACGCCGTTTCCAGCGTTTGAATTTACTTCTGTTGAAGTAACAAAAGTCTTTGTTTATGGTGCTCTAGTTGTTTTTCCGTTTCTTCGATTTCCTTCACTAAAGCAAATGCTCCCATAAAGTCTCCACCAGAATCCGCAAAATCTTCGTTTAATACTGCGAGATGCTTTTCAACTTTTTTAATTTCAAGCTCACATCGCATAAGCTCTAATTCTTCTTGTGAAATTTGTACCATTTGATCATTCTCCATATTCATAACTCCTTCGCCTACAAAAATCGCTTAGTTCATAGTATACTCAATTTTAATGTTTCTTTGAAATACTTTGCACAAGGAGAGTTAAAAAGATGAAAAAAGTTACAACGATGGCCACACGCACACTTGATCAAAAGAAAATTGCATATACGATTCACACTTATGATACATCAGACGATGCGCTTGATGGCGTTAGTGTTGCTAATAAAATAGGTCTTCCCCAAGACCAAGTTTTCAAAACGATTGTTACAATCGGAGCATCGAAAAAGCACTATGTTGCCTTGGTTCCTGTTGCATGTTCGATAAACATGAAACAATTTGCACACATTCTTGGTGAGAAAAGCGTTAGTATGCTGCCTCTATCTCAACTCCTACCGCTCACTGGCTATCAAAAAGGCGGATGCTCTCCAATTGGTATGCGAAAAGTCATTCCTACGTACATTGACGCATCTGCTGCAAACTTTATTGAAATAACGTGTAGCGCGGGAAAAGTTGGCGCTCAAATGACCCTTGCTGTAGAACATTTACTAACGAGCAGCGAAGCAACTCTTGTTAACCTTATCGATAATTAATAATGATTGATTGCGAATACTATTAACGTAATGTAAATAGTATTCGCCTTTTTAAATTTATTGTTATATTTATGTAAATATTTTATTTTTTCAGAATATTCTAGTATAATGGTCAAGCAAGAAAAAATTTAAAAGAGGCAGGTTAAACCCATGCAAAAAAACAATGTTGGAAAACGATTGTTGACCATTGCTTTAAGCAGTGCACTAGCAGTATCACCACTTGCATTTGGAGCGTTTGGCGCGAAGGCTGAAGACAACTCTGGAAATGTAAAACTTCGTCTACTTAGCACGACAGATTTACACGCGTACATCTATGACTACGATTATTATGCTGACAAACAAGACCCAACATCTGGTTTCGCTCGTACGGCAACACTTATTCGTGAAGCACGTAAAGAGGTTCCAAACTCAATGCTCTTCGATAATGGTGATACGATTCAAGGAAATCCATTCGGCGATTACAACGCAGTCATAAATCCAACGAAAAAAGGACAAGTGAACGCTGTTTTCAAAGCGATGGCAACAATGAATTATGATGCTATGAACCTTGGTAATCACGAGTTTAACTACGGACTTGATTTTATTAACCAAATTACAAAAGATGCACCATTCCCGATTATCAACGCAAACCTTTATCAAGACGATAAAGACAGCAATCCTGAGAATGACAAACATCTCTACGACCCTTATGTCATTCTTGACCGTAAAGTTGTCGATGAAGCAGGAAAAGAACATACAATTAAAGTTGGTGTTGTTGGTGTTTTACCTCCACAAGTTATGAAGTGGGACAAAAGTAACCTTGAAGGTAAAGTAATTGCAAAAGATATCGTGAAAACAACAGATAAATATGTAAAAGAATTAAAAGCAAAAGGCGCAGACGTTGTTGTTGCCATTGCACATAGTGGTTTTGGTGACCCTGTTGAAGAAGAATTAAAAGAAAATGCTGTATACAATATGACGAAAATCTCTGGTATTGATGCGATTATTTTTGGCCATTCACACGTTTCATTCCCTTCAGCAGCATTTAAGGACAAGCCTGGGGTTAATTTAGAAAAAGGAACAATCAATGGTATACCTGCAGTTGAAGCATTAAACTGGGGAAAAGCGCTGGGTTTAATCGATCTTAACTTAAAGAAAACAGACGGTAAATGGAAAGTTGTCGATCATAAAGCATTTGTTCGTGACATCTATGATAACGTTGCGAAAAAAGAACTTGCGAAACCAGACAGTGTCGTTCTTGAATCTGTAAAAGCAGAGCATGAAGCGACTGTAAAATATGCAAACAGCGCTGTTGGAAAAACAACAGACGATATTAATTCTTATTTAGCACTCGTTAAAGATGATCCTTCGATTCAAATCGTAACGAATGCGCAAAAAGCATATGTTGAAAAACGTATCAAGTCAACACAGTACGCAAATCTACCAGTTCTTAGTGTAGGTGCACCGTTCAAAGCGGGCGGTCGTATGGGTCCTGACTATTACACAAACATTCCAAAAGGCACACTTGCATTACGTAACGTTTCAGACCTTTACGTGTATCCAAACACAGTAAACGCAATTGTTGTAAAAGGAAAAGATATTAAAGAATGGTTAGAAATGAGCGCAGGTCAATTTAATCAAATCGACCCAGCAAAACCAGAAGCACAAGAACTAGTAAATAACAGTTTCCCAACTTACAACTTTGATGTAATTGATGGTGTAACATATCAAATCGACGTTACAAAACCGGCAAAATACAATACACAAGGTGGAATTCTTAATGCGAATTCTTCACGTATCGTTGATTTGCAATTTAAAGGTCTACCAATTAACCCTGAGCAAAAATTTATCGTTGTAACAAATAACTATCGCTCAAACGGAACATTCCCAGGCGTTAAAGAAAAATCAGATACACTCGTATACCAAGATGAAAACCGTCAAGCAATTATTGAGTATATCAATGACAAAAAGACAATCGTACCAACAGCTGATAACAACTGGTCATTTGCTCCTGCAAATGCAAAAGCACTCTTTACAAGTGGACCAGCATCACAAGCTTTCGCTAAAAAGTTTACGAACATTACATTTAACGAATTACGCCAAGATGGCTATGCAAGCTACACGTTAGATTTAGCAAAAGAAAAACTTGATGCAAAACCAAAACTTGTAACTGTTCATGCGCTTACTTCAAAAAGTAGCAGCGTAAGCGGTACAACAGATAGCAACGCAACAGTTTTTGTGTATGTAAACAATAAAGTAGTTGCTAAAACAGTTACCGATGCGTATGGTAAATATTCATTGAAATTAAAAACTCCGTTTAAAAAAGGCACAAAGCTAGTTGTTGTAGCTGAAAATGCACTTGGTTTATTTGGTCCAAAAAAAGCAGTTGTCATCAAAAAATAGGTTCAAAAAAGCACGTGTTGCGCTCTCCTGAGCAAACAACACGTGCTTTTTCTTATGACGTTGGAAGATAGCGTTTTGCAATCCAAACAACACCGAGAGTGATACAAATGAATAGCACGAAGTATAGTGGTTTTTCTAAAAAGAAATCATACTTATACCCTAGAAGCGTAAACGCACTAAACATAATAAATTTTCCAAGAATGAGTGCTGCGAATAGTTTTCGTATTGGTGCACCGACGATACCGAGTGCAACCGTTAAAAAAATATGGGGAATGAATGGCACAGCGTATACAAGTGCAATGGTCAATGTTGACCGACCAAGTAGCCACTTTCTAATATTTTCATGTTTGAGATGCTTGGGAATATACTTTTGAAAATAGCGTGCTGTTAGATAGAGCGCGTATGAGCCGATGACACTTGCAGAGAGCGATACGACCATGCCCCACACTGGACCTAGTGCATAACCATGCCATGTGACCATGCCCGCAAGTGGAATTGGTGGAAAGTAGGCCTCGACAACGATTGCAATAAAGCCTATGAGTGCAACTAACCATTTATTATCGTAAAATGTTTCAAAAAAATCGTTCATCATTGATGCCACCTTTCTTTCTTATTGTACACTAAAGTATATTGATATAATTTAGTGTTTCTTACTTTTTTAAGAAAGAAAGAATTATTGTGCGCTATGTTTTTTTATTGATTATGTATTATTTTTCTATGAAAATAGTTGAGGCTCGCGTATGTTTGTGCGGAGCTTGGGGTACTGCGCCAGGCAACTCCGCGTCCTGCGGGGCGGTCGTGAGCCTCCTCGGCGGAAAAACGTCGCCTGTGGGGTCTCACGGTTCCGCCTGATTCCGCGGGAGTCTCCGTTGCCTGTCTTCGTACCCTTCATCGAAGTGTTGATGGTCGCGTTAAAACTTTTCATCGATGGGTTGTGAAAAAGGCAAGCTCGCGTTTCATGGCTATCTTCTATGAAAATAATATGAGAGTCGCGTATATTGGTGCGGAG
>JBOFGC010000224.1:0-9138 GCA_051648945.1 Bacilli bacterium | reverse complement strand
GCCATTCTGTTGAAGTTACGTTTTTCGCACTCCATACATCGGACTTTCCAGGTTCATCGCCTTTACTCCACCATTTTGCAGTATAGGTAACGCCGTTATATGTGACTGTATCTCCTGCAAGATATGTCGCATCTTTTTTCCATGTGCCTTCAACGATTTCTTCTTTTTTCGTCTTCAATGTTAATGTATTTGATTTTCCACTTCGGTTGTTCGCTTTGTCTACTGCTACAACAGTATAACTGTACGTTGTATCTGCCTTTAACAATGTATCCTTGTATGTCGGACTTGTCGTTTCACCAACGAAAAGACCATCTCGGAAAACTTCATATTTCGTTACGCCTACATTATCAATCGATGCATTCCACATAAGAGAAACTGTATTCGCTGTTTCTCCCATTGAATGGAGATTTGCAGGAGCTGTAGGTGCATCTGTATCTACTGTTGGTAATGCAGCACTCTTGATTACTTGCTCAGTTGAAAATGGTGAAGCATTGCCCGCACGGTCAAGCGCGCGAATTTTATAAGTGTAACTCGTATTCGCCTCTACTTTTGTATCATTAAAAGTTGGGGTACTACTCGATCCAATGTGGACACCATCACGATAGATTTCATATGTATACACACCAACATTATCTGTTGATGCTTGCCAATTTAAAGCAATAGAATGACTCGTTACTACGCCTGCTTTTAGTTGTTGGGGTACGGTTGGCGCTTCTTTGTCTACTGTTTCATTTCCAGAAGGTGAAACCATCACATCAATCACTTGATAAAATGCATTTACCGTGTCCGCGATTTCCCAAACACCTACAATAACATGATAACCTTTGCGATTTTCAGGTACTGTAATTGAATGTGTAACGCTGCTACTTGGTCGTGCACCGCCACCATCATATCGGTCCACTAATTCTAAGTCAGCTCTTGTTATTGGTTTGGATGGGTTCCATTCAGGTTTTGTAATGTAATACTTCCACTCGTCTGTTGCATGTGCTGCTGTTAGTGTCCATGTAAATGAATTAGCACCTGTTTTGATATCTTTTTTTACCCAACGGTCTGGTGATTGTTGATCAAGTTCTGGAAACAATCCGCCACCACTTGCAATTTTGCCATCTGCTGGTCCGCTCTCAGGAAAACCACCTACCGCTTCGATGCTCTGTGGTTCGTATTGCACATTTCCACAATCTTTATTTATTTTTTCTTTGCAAAGTCCTGCACGTGATTCCGTAATATAACCATGCGCACTACTTTTTTGAATAAATGGAACGATAAGTAATGAACTTACGAGAACTGCGCTTACAATCTTTTTATTTATTTTCATTTTATTCTCTCCCTCATATTCGTTTATCTCTTGTACTATACAGCACCATACAACAGACAACCTATAAGGCAAATGTGCTAACTTTTTCACTATTGTTACGTTACTTACCAAAACAATTACCAATGAACTAGAGACGAGAAATTAATTCAGTTCACCATTCACATGCCATCCCTATTTTTTAGGTGAATGTATGGAGAAAATGAACTCATTTTCCATTTTAATGGTACATATCACATAGCGCATAAAACAAAAAACAAGCCATTCTACGGAACGCGAATGACTTGTTTTTTGCTAAGATTACCAAAATATTCACTTACGAAATCTATGTCTAGCCCTAGATTCTCACCTATTTGATTGGCTTGTAGAAAATCAGTGTAGCCATCTTTTCCCGCTGCTATGTAATCATTCACTGCGACAATTACGACTGACGTGTTTTCAATTACTCGGTTGTTCTCGAGCACAATCGACTCAATTCGGTCGTTCCTGTTTTTTTCGATTTGCACAATCCCTGCGTATTGTGGCCATCTTCCGTTTTCTAATAGAGAAAACAATTGTTGACCTGTAAGTTCAAAAATCTGTAGTTGCTTGCCAAACGGTAAAACATTAATAAGGTCATATAGTCGAATTGGGCCGGCCTCGATTGATGTTCGAATGCCACCACCGTTTATGAGTCCGATATCTACTTGATACCCTTTTTGAACGCCCGCATTCAGATACGCTTGGGCGAGGTGCGTACCAAGATTCGTTACGTTTTCACTTAACGCTTCTCTCTCTCCAACAAGACGTTCACTACTATAACCACACACTTTTGATGAATGCTGATCTCTTTCCATTTGAAGCGCAGAAACGTATCGTTCAATCTCTTCATCTTTTTGCTCATACGCTGCAAGGCAATGCGTAGTGTACGTAATCCCTGTTTTCGTTGAAAGACTGAGCTGACCGACAAATTTGTTATCGCAGCCAACTTGGACAATGGACACTCCATTTTCAATATGAAGCTTCTCTAAGTATGTGTGCGAATGGCCGCCGATTATGAGGTCGATGCCCGCCACTTTTTGTGCAAGTTGTTTATCCAGTGCAAATCCTAGGTGACTGAGCACGATGAGTATGTCGACGTCTTCACGAAGTTGATGAACCATTTTCTCTGCACATTTGAGTGGCTCTGTAAAACTTGTTTCAGCACTTGGACTACCTGTTTCTAATGTGTCTAATGATGTTAGTGCAAAAATCCCAATTTTTAACCCGTTTTCACATGTAACTGTTGTTGTTTGTTTTATTTTATTTGACCTGGCAAAGCGACCGCAATGTTCGTCTTTTGTAAAATCAATGTTTGAACTTAGCCACGCCGCATTCGACTGCTCTAAATATGCCGCTAGTACTTCCATTCCTTTATCAAACTCATGGTTGCCAAATGTCATAAAGTCATACCCGATTTTATTGGCAAGAACAACTTCCTTTGCTCCTTGAAATAGGGTGAAATATATACTTCCTGACAACATATCACCGCAATCCACAACGATTGTCGGTACATTTTGTTGCTCGTTTTCTTTTCGAATGTTTGCTACGAATGCACCTAATTGTGGCATATCATCCAGTTTAGAATGGATATCATTCGTATGTAGTAGTACAACTCGTTTTTCCACTGCCTCAACCTCCTGTGCCTCTACTCTTTATCATACTTTATAAGCATTCATTTGCAAACAACGCAAAAAGATGACTTCTCAGCACTTCAGAAATCATCTTTTATATCATACAATTCTTAAATCGCTTCCTATACTAGCTATACCCCATGTTTGTACTTCTTATTTCTTTTCCAAATAAAAATAATGATTGCACAGATTGCAATCGCTATACCGATATAGATAAATGTCGAATAGTACTCCATATAATGAAGGACTGTCTCCCATGAGTCGCCTAGAATCGCGCCTGTTTGAATGAGCGCAAAGTTCCAAAGCACCGTACCGAGTGTTGTGAAAAGAAAAAATGCACCGATATTCATTTTCGCCATACCAGCTGGGATTGAAATGAGACTCCGAATGAGTGGAATAAACCGACAAAAAAACACAGTCCAAATTCCATATTTATCAAACCATTTCTGCGTTCTCGTCACATCCTCTACTCTAAGTCGAAGTAGATGCCCCCACTTTGTAATGATGCTACTCAAACGTTCAGCATTCAACAATGTACCGATTCCATAGAGCGCAATCGCACCTACAACCGAACCTAGCGTGGATGCAATAACAACACCTGTCGTCGTAAGTGATGTCGAAACCGTCATAAATCCACTAAACGTTAATATAACCTCTGATGGTATTGGAGGGAAAATGTTTTCTAACATTATTAACAAAAAAACCCCAATATAGCCATAACTTTCAATTATATCCATTATCCAATTCTGCATGTATTGTATCCTCATTATTATTCTCGTTTTTTAACTCCTTCTACTGTATATGAATTGATGGATTGTTGTCTAATAATTTGGTTTTGCATTCGGGACGAAAATTAAAAAGACCGCCCGTACATCAATGGTTGATGTTGGACAGTCTTTTTAACGAAATAGCGATGCATACGTAACAGTTGGATGTTCGTTTTCACTGTACGTTACCTTACTTGTCTGCTTTGTTTTTGCTAACCACTGGTTCATATGACGAACAAATGATTCCGAGAACTGCGCATCGAGAACAATGGTTTCATTACTTAAAGCACCAATATGTTTTGAGAAAAGGTAAGGCGTTAACAACTTGACACCTTGTTCAAAAGTAAAAAGACTGCTTACTTCGTATGCACGTTTTGCAGCGTGTTCATAGAGCGTCACATCTTCACTTACCGCTTTAATGCTATCAATAAATTGTTGATAGTTCCCAACATAAAGGGGATAGTCCTCTCCGTATAAATCGATGTGCATTTTTGTCGGATTAAGTAGGACTGGTTTTCCAAGAATGCCATACTCCAGTAGTTTCGTCGACAATTCTAAACTGCAATCCATCGAACAATCTCTCCACGTCAATCCAACATCTGCTGCTTCGATTAACTTTCTTGCTTCTTCTCGCGTTACGGCTCCATGCCAAGTAACGCCCTCTGAATGTTCGAGAAGATATTTTGCTTCAACCGCAAAACTTGGATTGTTTGGGTCTTTTCCGAATTTATCACCCGCTACATCCAATTGAAGTTCTGGTAGTTCTGTACGTAAATACTTTGTAAGAACGAGCATTTCAAGTGTGTTCCACCCATCAGCAAACTTCCCTGTATAGACCAACTTTAATTGGTCATTTCGACGAAAGTTCGGACGTTCTTCACTATTAGGGATTAACGGATTCAGTACAATCATCGTATTCTTTTCATCGCTAATGTTCAGCGCACCTACGATATACTTTTTCATTTCTTTCGTTTGGCATAAAAAGTAAGCCGATCCGTCGTAAAGTTCTTTGAGATTACTTTGTTCCTCTATTGATAACATTTGGTCCTCGCTCGTTACCCCCGTAACATAGATAAAGGATTGCTTCAATATATCTGGATATTTTTTCAACTCTGTAGAAACTTCCATACTGCGAATCATTAAAAAGTCGTAGTCATTGATTTCCCAATAATAAGCGATAGTCTCTGCTGCTTCAGTATACGACATATATTTTTCGCGTTTATATTTCTTCTCACCACGTTTAAATGTCGCCTCTTCAAAAGGGTTAATGATCCTCACATTCGGAAAAGCATAAAGGTTTTTTATGAGTATGTCGCGATGTAACGGACGTGCGAGTAGTACGTCGATTTCAATATTCGGATTAAGTGCCATTACATTTGCAATTGCGGATAAAAAAACAGCGGAACCATCCATTGTATTAAAGTCGATATAGCCAAATAATAGTACTTTGATTTTATTCATCTAGATTCCTACTTACTATTTATTTTCTTTTTTAATCGTAACTTTGCATCAATATATTTTAGCGACATTTTCGCCATAAACGTTTTTTCGATACGATGTTGAAGCACCGTATATTCACGCTCCATTTTGCGCAATCGTTTTAACTCTGTTTCAGACACAGTATTTGCTTTTTGCACAGTTTGCTTTTGTAGTGGAGCCTTTGGTTTTGATGGTTTCTTTTCTGCCACACTTTTCGCTTTCTTTTCTTGCTCTTTTTCCTTTTCCAAAATGAAATACATCATTTCTTTCATTTGATCTTCTAATTCGTAATATCTATTTTTCCAATCAATATTATCCAATGTGTTATTCTCCTTTAATCAATGTGACTTCACGCGCTGTGATTCGGTCTTTTCCACATTTATGACGAATGCTATTTGCGGCGTTTTGCGAAAGTGTTTGGAACATTTCTGGAAAATAATACAATCGTTCGATTGCATCCGCCATCTCCATATGACTATCTGGCGCAGCCAATATGCCACTCTCATTGTTCTCAACAAATTCGGGGATTGCTGTAATGTTGTTTGAAATAGGAACTAAGCCACTCGCCATCGCCTCACACATTGACACTCCTTGTGAATCCCAGCGTGTTGGACATAAAAAGACGCCATTCTCTTTATGCAACGCTGCAATTTCCGCTTGATTTAAAAATCGATTTTCTATATGAACATTTGCAAATTTCTTCAAAGGTTTTAGTGTTTCCTTAAATAGTGCACCTTCGCCAAAAAAACGAAAGGTAAAATGTTTAAAAATCGGTCGCTTCGAAAGTTCTAGTACTGCTTTCACCGATAAATCATTCGCATATTTACGAGAAGCGTATGGGCGAATGGACAATACATGCATTCTTTGTTCTACTGGTTTTTCTTCATAATTGAAGAGTGTATCGTCAATGACATTCGGGATAATATGACTGTTTTGACTACTTGCGCGTGCATCAACCTCAACAATATGTGTTTTAAACCATTCAGACACATGAATTGTTTCAATCTTCATCTCTTTCGTTTTAAATAAATAGTTCAGAAGTTGCTGTTGGTCTTTATAGTACGTATCCGTCATATTAAGGACGCGTTGAAGTTCATTTTTATTCGCTAAGAAGTTAAACCATCTTCTATGCCACGCCTCTGCTTCAAAGCCATGAATCCACAGAAGGATGGGTACGTCCATGTTCCCTGAATTCTTAATTGCTTGAATCATTTCCGGACTAACAAAATGAATCATATATTTTGCGAAGTCTTTTTCTTGTAGCAAGTGACATAGATTTTCTTCTGTGCCTCGCGTTACATGGACACCTTCAAAATTATATGTTTCTTTTTCTTTATATGTAGGATGCAGTACAAATACATCAACTTGTAGTCCTTGTTCTTGATACGCCTTTACACGACGATGAATAAAACCATTTCTATATAATTGAAGCGGATGCGGATACGCGTTTGTGATGATTAAGTACCGGTCATTATGTTCCGGCGTGCTCTGTGGTGTTTGCATTTGTGTCCTCCAAAGGATATAAAAAGACCCTAATTTATTTATATTATTTACTTTATTACTGCGATGTATGTTACTACCTAGTAAAAGTTCTTTCCTTCACACAATGGATAATTCTATTATATTTTGTAGTTTTTGTTAACTAATTGTTAAATTTTTATACGTTTTGTCACATTTATATTACGAAAATACAACATTTAGGAGAGATGAGTGCTGAATCCGCTCTCTTTCGATTGTTGTGTCTATTATTTGAAAGTTACTTCTTAATCTTGAGATTTGATTGAAAATTATATTTAAATAACTTAGAATGGTAGTAACTATATAAGTACCACTCATATAATAGCGAGGATATGGCTTGCGAGTTTCTACCAAATTACCGTAAATGATTTGACTATGAGTGAGTAAACGTTTGTACGAATTTTTTTGATATTCGTACGCTATCTATGTTTATTTCTATAGGTAGTATTTGCTCACTTATCCAATTGATGAGGGCAAATACTGCCTTTTTTTGTGCCTCATCATTCAAAAACCGGAGAAGGAAGTGCATCATGAGAAGCAAAGGAAATTCAACAGGTTATCATTTTTTATTAAGTCTTCAAAACGTAGTGTCAATGGATTTGTATATTGTTCCTCTCATTTTAGGCGCAATGGTCGGATTGTCTCAATCTGACACAACACAACTTATGCAAATGACTTTTTTAGGCGCCGGAATCGCCACACTCATTCAAGTGCGCTATGGATTAAAACATCCTATTATGCAAGGTCCGTCTTATATTCCACTCGGCATTATGGCAGGGATTTTATCGACATACAACGCCAATGTACTTTTTACGTCTCTAATCATTGGTTCTCTTATCGTCATGGTACTTGGTGCTCCTTTGAAAGTAATCGCACCTTTCATTCGACGATTCATCAACCCTCTTGTTAGCGGTACAGTGATTATTGTCATCGGAATTTCCTTGTTACCAATCGCTATTGGAAATGTGTATAGCGGCGAAGGAGAAATCCTGGAGGCAAACATTATGATTGGCATAGTAAGTGTTGCGACACTCTTATTTTTACTATTTTGTTCGCCTTTCTTTAAAGGAATCGGACATTACTTACGCCATTTTTCAATAATTATTGCTCTGATGGTAGGTACGCTTACAGCAATCTTCTTTTTCCCTGATGCTGTGCATATGGATAGTGTGCAAAGTGCAGATCTGTTTGCATTACCATCTCACGTGTTTGGTTTTGGCATTGAATTCAATCTTAGTGCGATTTCTCTTATTTTATTGATGTACGCTATTGTCTTTGTAGAAACGACGGGAACATGGTTTGCCATTCAAAGTGTAACGGGTGAAAAATTAAGTGATGAGAATTTAAACAAAGGGGCCATGGGTGAAGGACTTGGATGTCTCATTACATCCCTACTCGGCACCATTCCTGTTACGGGATATTCTTCAAATGTAGGTGTAATGAGTGTTACCGGTGCTTCTCATAAACGGATTTTTATACTGGGTGGGGGAATTCTTGTACTCTTTGGATTCATGCCAAAAGTAAGTTCACTCATTACTGCCATACCAGAAGCGGCGATAAACGGTGTCTTCGGAATTATTTGTATCATTATCTTAATGAATGGAATTCGAATCATTAGTTCTGAACCGATGGACGACATGAATATGCTCGTCGTGGGTGTTCCTATTTTCTTAACACTTGCAGTTTATTTCTTACCGAGTGACGTTTTATATGGCTTACCGCAATGGGCACAATTATTTTTATCATCGGGCGCAAGTGTTGGCGCAATAAGTGCTTTCATTTTGTACATGATTCTACCTAAAAACAAAGAAGGAGTTTTACACCAATGAAACTAATCATCAATGCGACCATTCTATGTATTGACGAACAATTCACTACCTACAACAACGGCTTCATCGCCATTGAAAATGATAAAATCATCGCACTTGGCGATGGCAGCTACGCACACTATTCTGCCCAAGCTACGGAAATCTTTGACGCAAAGGGGAAAATAGTAAGTCCTGGTCTTGTAAATACACATGTACATACTTCACAACAAATGGGACGTGGTCTTGCTGACGACGTTGATTTGCTTACTTGGCTGCGCGACCGTATTTGGCCTTACGAATCGACATTGACTGCGGAAGAAAATTATATATCTGCGCTCGCATGTTGTACCGAAATGATCAAATCAGGTGTTACAACTTTTCTTGAAGCCGGTGGACAACACCTTCCCTCTATGGTAAAAGCGGTAACAGAAAGCGGTATGCGTGCTTCACTTGCAGTATCTGTTACCGATACTGGAGTTGGCCTTCCCAATACGTGGGTGAAACCTGCAGATGAGTGGATTGACATCCAAGAAGAATACATTTCAAAATACAATCACACCAATGACGACCGCATTCACGTTTGGACAAACATTCGAACGATT
>JBOFGC010000223.1:0-5909 GCA_051648945.1 Bacilli bacterium | reverse complement strand
TGTTAAACAATGTTTGTTTCAATCATTATTCAGCGTCATCCAACAAACTGTTTGAATATCTAATGAGCGGTGTACCTGTTATTGCTTGTAGTTTTCCTGAAATACAGAAAGTCGTTGATAAAGAGCAAGTAGGTATTTGCGTCGACTCGCATGACCCGGCGTCGATTGCGCAAGGTGTAAATACGTTACTTGCAGATGAAAATTTACGCAATCAATTCGCAGCAAACTGCTTAACAGCGCGCGACAAATACAATTGGGACGAAGAAAAAGAAATCTTCCTCGCAATTTATGAAAAAACACTTACGACAAATGAAAAATTTGTTAAACTGAATAAGTAACGAAAAAAACTTGATACAGTTTCGGCTGGTCAAGTTTTTTTGTATAAAAGGGGGATGTTTATGGCGAAGAAATGGATGAGTAAAATTATGGCATTTGGTGGAGTTTTACTACTTCTTTCAAAAGCAAAGTTCTTAATACTACCACTGTTAAAAATTCTTAAAATTCCAACAATTTTTTCAGCGATACTCATGATTTGGACATACAGCATGTTTTACGGCTGGAAATTTGCTGTTGGGTTTGTGTATGCGTTGGTTATTCATGAAATGGGCCATTTATATGCCGCTAGAAAATTGAAAATTGCGCATAGTAACGCAATTTTTATTCCGTTCATGGGTGCGCTTATCGCAATTAAAGAACCAATAAAAAATGCAAAAGATGAAGCGTTTTTAGCAATTATGGGACCGGTGTTTGGTCTACTAAGCTTACTTCCATTTGCTGCACTGTATTGGTATAGTGGAGATTCCTTTTTTCTCTTTATGATTTATTTTGCAGCACTTGTAAATTTGTTTAACTTACTTCCATTCACACCGCTAGATGGTGGAAGAATTATGGCCGCATTTGATCGTAAATTCTGGATTATCGGATTCATTATTGCATGCTTTGCGGTATACTATATGCAGTCCATTATGCTCATCTTTATCATGATTCTTGGGCTTGCTTCGATTTGGTCAGAAATCATTCGGGAAAAGTCCGCACCAATAATTTTGGAGAAAATTGAAAAAGTGAGTAACGACTATGGATTGATTCAGGAAAACGTAGCGGGTCATTGGGGAAATTTTGTACAAACACGTTCGGAATTTACGGCGTTGTGGGAAGAAGCGGAAGCGAAGTATCCATTGTTTTCTTTTAAAGAACAAGTTAAATCTAATGTAAAACTACAGTTAAATGAACTGAGAGACTTGCTTGATATTGCGCCTAATCCACCCCTCTATGAAAATGTGTGTGTTGCAACAGAAGAACATGAAGGCAGTACAGACGCAACTGAGAATGAGCAATCATCTGTGCGTAGTTGGGTAGAGGAATGGCAACTCTGGGAACAAGAATGGGGAAGTGAAGTGGAAAGAGTAGTGAAGGAAAACAAGCGATTCTTAACGTACTACAACGTTTCTGAAGGCGTACGGTGGATGTACTTTTTACTCTATTTGTTAACGGCAGCTCTTCTAGGTAGCATTGCATTTTTCAGTTATACAACATTTTTAACACTTGCCGAACAAATTCCTTTTTGATTAGGGCCAAATTATGATATAGTATTCTTAATATTTGAACAACTACTAGGGGAGCCGATTTGGCTGAGAGTAAGACGGATGTCTTTGACCCTACGAACCTGATCTAGTTTGTGCTAGCGTAGGGAAGTAGCGATGGTGAACAGCTTTTAGAGAACACATCTCTATTTTTCAGTACGTTTGTACAGAGAAATGGAGGTGTTTTTTGTTTGTCTAGACGCACGTTACATTGGATCTGTGATGAAAGGGAGAATGAAACAACATTCGCAAAAATCGCTGCATCGATTCAAGAGGAAGTGGATTGGTTTCACGTACGCGTAGCGATACACGCAGAAAAGAAAGCCGTTTTGTTTGTAGAAGCATTGCTACAGCAAGAAATAGCGAAAGAAAAAATCATTCTTCATAACTTCAATAGACTATGTGATTTTTATCAAATAGGGGGAATTCAGTGGAGTGAATATGCGGAAGTTGAGCAAACATCATGTGAAATAGTTTCCCACGCAGTTCATAGCGCTGCGGCACTAAAAAAATATGACAATTTAGAGGTAGCTTGGCTCATGTGTGGTCATGTCTATGAGACAGCATCCAAAGAAGGTCAAAGGGGACGTGGGCTACCTTGGTTAGAACATATGCGAAGTAACACAGCACATCATCTTGTGGCAATTGGTGGAATTGATGAACACAACATTTATGATGTCTTGCAAACAGGTGTAGAAGGTGTCGCAGTGTTATCACATTTTTACAAAAGTGGAAATGTAGAAAGTGCTAAAATGATGCGCAAAGCGCTGGATGAAGAGGTGAGCAAATCATGCCAAATGTGACGGTTGTTGGTGGAGGAATTGTTGGTTTATTCACAGCTTTAATATTATCTGAAAAATCAAACAATATTACGCTGTTTGAAAAAGCGAAAGTTGGCTCAGGAACAACATATGCCGCGGCCGGTTTGTTAGGTGCGCAAGCAGAATGGTCAGAGTGGGATCATTTATACGATTTTGCAGTGCAAAGCAGAACGCTTTGGGACAACTGGTACAACACACTGTCGGACGTTGAAAAAAATACCGTGCGCTATCGTCGCAAAGGAATTTATAAACTTGCCTTTCATGAAAATGAAATTCAACACCTACATGATGAAAAAAACTGGCAAGAGCAAAGTTATTGGTCAGAGAAAGAAATGCTCCCGAATCATGTTTCTGAAGATGTAAAAGCGGTTCTTCTTCAAACGTTTGACGGATTTGTAAACCCACGTGAAGCGGTACAACTTTTAGTAGGACAATTAAAAAAACGTGGGGTTCAAATTAGAGAGCAGTGTGAAGTGACACACGTAGCCGTTGCTGAAAATGAAATTACTTTAACGACGACGGAGGGCAAGCACCCTACAGATAAAATCATTTTCTGTGCAGGGGTTGACTCGAATACTTGGCTTTCTTTGTTTGACCGAACAGAACAAATCATTCCCGTTCAAGGCTGTTGTGGACTTGTAGAACATGAAGCGCTGGAGTTAATAGACCCAATATTTTATAACGGTTGTTATGCTGTACCTCGTGGACCTGGAAAAGTGCTCATTGGAGCGACAAAAAGCGAAGGAAACTGGAACAACAGCGTAACAGAGAACGACAAAGAACAGTTACAACAGACATTTCAACACTTTTTTCCGGAGTTAAGTGGTGAGTCATGGACGGAAGTGTGGAGTGGACTTCGTCCAAAACCAACATCTCATTTTCCGATACTCCGTCGTGATGACCGCTATGAAAATGTATTTTGGAACTGTGGACATTGGCGCAACGGCATTTTACTCGCACCGATTTGTGCACAAATCATAGCGGAAATAATAGAAGAAAAGCAACAATTTGATTGGGAAAGGGGCGTGCATGCATTTGAAAATTGTTATTAATGGAGATGCAGTAACACTAAATGTGCAAGTGTCAAATGTTTCTGGTGTAGTCGAGACGCTTGGTCTTAGTGAACGACTCATAATTGTTGAACATAACGGTGCTATTTTAAAAAAAACAGATTGGCCTAATGTAGGCGTTAACGAAAAGGACGTATTTGAAATCGTTCATTTCGTTGGAGGAGGATAATACAATGGCATTAAAAGTTGGTCCATTTTCATTTGAAAGTCGTTTATTTTTAGGAACAGGAAAATATCCATCATTCGACGTGCAAAAAGCGGCAGTAGAAAGAAGTGAAACAGAAGTGCTCACTTTTGCAGTGCGCAGAATGAACATCTATGAACCTTCTCAACCAAATTTCCTAGAACAGTTAGATGTTAGAAAATACAAGCTTTTACCTAACACAGCAGGTGCAAAAAATGCCGAGGAAGCTGTTCGGATTGCACGCCTCGCACAAGCATCTGGGTTGTGTGACATGATTAAAGTAGAAGTAATTGGTTGTGACAAAACACTTTTACCTGACCCGATTGAGACGTTTAAAGCGTGTGAAATATTAATTGCAGAAGGGTTTATTGTGTTGCCTTATGTGAGTGATGATGTCGTGTTAGCACATCGACTCGAACGCTTAGGCGTTCATGCAATCATGCCAGGTGCATCACCAATCGGTTCTGGCTTAGGCATTATTAATCCATATAATTTAAGTAGAATTATCGAAAGTGTTGAAGTACCTGTCATTGTTGATGCGGGTATTGGTTCTCCAAAAGATGTTGCTTTTAGTATGGAGTTGGGTGCAGATGGTGTTCTACTAAACACAGCTGTAAGTGCCGCAGATGATCCAGTGAAAATGGCAGAGGCGATGCGTCTTGGTACAATCGCAGGACGTTTAGGTTATGAAGCAGGTAGAATGCCTAGAAAATTGTATGCGACAGCATCTTCTCCAATTGAAGGAATGAGCCCTCTTGGAACGTTATCGTAAACAAAGTAACTTGGCATTCATCGGACAAAGTGGCCAAGAGAAAATAATGCAAGCCAAAATTGCTATCATCGGCTGTGGCGCATTAGGCACACATGCAGCTGAATATTTGGTTCGAATGGGGGTTCAACATCTCGTTCTTGTTGACCGTGATTATATCGAACAATCTAATTTACAACGCCAAACACTTTTTACAGAACAAGACTACCTAACAGAATCACCGAAAGCAGAAGTTGTGCAACAAGCGCTGTTAAAAATTAATAGTAATCTAACGCTAGAGAGCATCGTTGCACATGCTGACGCACAACTTTTAGCGAAAATTGCACAAAACGTAGATATCTTAGTTGATGCTACAGATAATTTTAGTACCCGTTTTCTATTAAATGATGTCGCATATCGCTACAGTAAACCATGGGTATATGCTGGAGTGATTGGCACAAAAGGAGTGAGTGTACCTTTCATTCCAAATCAAACACCATGTTGGCATTGTCTGTTTGAACAATTACCAATTGAAAATGAAACGTGCGATAGTATTGGCGTTTTTACTCCTTCTGTCATGCATGTTAGTGCATCACAAATTCAAAATGTCATAAAAATCATTTTGACTCCACCGGAAGAAATTGATCAGGTTATATGGAGCTATGACAGTTGGAATCAAAAACTACATACACTTTCTATTCCAAAAAATTGGCGAAACGAGGGGTGTGCAACTTGCGGAAACGAAGCTACCTATCCCTTTTTTACAAATGATAAATTGCTCAAATACGAAAAATTATGTGGAAGAGAAGCAATGATGATACGCACTCCCTTTTCTCTTGAAGCCGTTCATAAAACACTTAATCAGAATAAGGAAGTTGAAGTTTTAAATACGAATACAATGCTTTGTTCTTATCGTTACAAAAACTTTCGAATCATCTATTTTAGAGACAGACGATGTATTCTACATGGCGTCGGTACAGAAATCGAAGCCAAACAAATAATTCATGATTTATTAGGAGAATAGGCGAAAAAAGTGGAGTTAAAAGTGTTGTGTATGCAAGTTTACTCGACACGTATAGATGTGATTTGATGGGTAGAAGAATGAAGTGGCATTTTTGGAAAAAGAAGCATTGGTAGGGCCGAATGAATTAGAGTAAGGATCGAATGAAATTGAGTAAGGGTCGAATGAAATTGAGTAAGGGCCGAATGAACTAGAGTAAGGATCGAATGAAATTGAGTAAGGGCCGAATGAACTAGAGTAAGGATCGAATGAAATTGAGTAAGGGTCGAATGAAATTGAGTAAGGGCCGAATGAAGTAGAGTAAGGGTCGAATGAAATTGAGTAAGGGCCGAATGAACCAGCATAAGGGTCGAATGAAGTAGAGTAAGGGCCGAATGAACCAGCATAAGGGTCGAATGAAGTAGAGTAAGGGCCGAATGAACCAGCATAAGGGTCGAATGAAGTAGAGGAAGGGCCGAATGACCCAGCAGAAGGGACGCATGAAG
>JBOFGC010000222.1:0-1989 GCA_051648945.1 Bacilli bacterium | reverse complement strand
GTAATATAAATACTACTGTCTACGCCTTGCGCTGCACCGAAACGTTGTTCTGCTAACGCCGCCGCATTTACATCGGTATCGATTGCAATTGGTACATTCACAATTTTCTTTAATGCACCAAGCAGATCAAAATTACGCCACTTGAGTTTTGGTGTTGCCATAATTTGTCCGTACGTTTTACTTTCTGTTGTTAAGTCAATCGGGCCAAACGCACCGACGCCTAGCGCTTCTATGTCATAGCGACCGAAAAATTCGGCCACATGTTGGAGTGTTTCTTCGGGTGTGGTCGTTGGAAAACTTTCACGTGCTATAATTTCTCCTGATGAAGTTCCGACACCACATACAAACTTTGTTCCACCAGCTTCAATTCCACCTACAAACATTGTTCTCACCTCAGTTTTTATTTTTGAACTGTGATTCCGCAATAGTCGAGCAATAGTTCACAAAACATCATATTTGCCCATGAAAACCACTCGCGTGAATAGTCCGTTGGGTCATCGACATGAAAGCCTTCATGCATCATAAATGTATCGGCATCTGTTTCACTCATTAACTTTAAAATACGTAATTTTTCCTCTTTATCTGCTGTCGTTAACCCTTGCATCGCTAATGAAATGTGCCAAATATGACGTTCTGGTGTGTGTGGGCTTCCGATTCCTTGCGCTGCCGTGCCTGCGTAATAAAATGGATTTTCTTCACTTAAAATAAATCGGCGTGTATTTTGGTAACGCACGTCATTTTCATCACAATACCCAAGATAAGGCATACTCAGTAAGCTCGGTACGTTCGCATCATCCATTAAATTAAAATTGCCATAACCATCCGTTTCATAAGCATAGATCTCACCAAATGTCGGATGATTATACACAGCGTATGTTTCAATGCCATGATGTACATCTTGCGCTAGCGCCTCTGCACATTCCTTCATCGCATCGTTTCGTAGTACTGTGTCTGCAATTTGTGCAACATAGCGAAGAACAACGACAACAAACATATTGGCAGGTACTAAATAGCCATATGTACAAGAGTCATCACTTGGACGGAAACCAGACCATGTCATTCCTGTATGTTTCACTGGTTTGCCTAGTCCATCGCGGTCTAAATTGTCATACTTCCAAGAATTCACACGTTGAAATCTATAGTCACTAAAGATTTCATGGTCTTGTTCGATACGCCATAGTTTAATAATTTCAGCGACTGCTTTTTCATACGTTTCATTGAAGTGATCTGTTCGTCCTGTTGCTTTCCACAGTAAGTATGCAAGTTGTAATGGGTAACATAATGAATCAATTTCATACTTACGTTCCCATACAATGGGTTGCATTGTTGTTTCGTCTGTTTGATGACCATTTCCATTCGCAGATTCATTGAAAGCGTTTGCATAAGGATCCATTAAAATATATTGAAATTGTCGTTCTACGAGACCGGCAATCATATCACTAAGTTCTTTGTCTTCATTTGCTAGTAATAAGTATGGTCGTACTTGTGCGACTGAATCACGTAACCACATCGCTGGAATGTCTCCTGTAATTACATAGGTTGTTCCATCTTGTTGTTTCTTTACTGTTGTTGTGAGTGTGTTATCAAAACACTTTTCAAAAATGGCTACAAATTTTGGGTGTTGTTCTACTTGTTTCTGAATTTTTTCAATGAGTGCAGCGATACTTTGACGTTGTTGTTTTGTTGTCATCTGCTTCTCCTCCTGGAATTTGATATATCATTTATAGGTATATCTTATACTAGGTGGGGAGGAAAATCAGTAGTTTTTGGAGGTTTACATAAATCGTGCAATGAATGTGAAATTTGTGCAATGAAGGGAGGGGGTTCTATGAAAATGATTGGGATATCGCGTATGTTTGTGCGGAACTGTGGGTACTGCGCCAGGCAACTCCGCGTCCTGTGGGGCGGCCGTGTGCCTCCTCGTCGCGATAAAACTGCTCCTGTGGGGTCACACGTTTCCGCCTGATTCCACGGGAGTCTCCGTTGCCT
>JBOFGC010000221.1:0-10927 GCA_051648945.1 Bacilli bacterium | reverse complement strand
CCTGAGCCAGGATCAAACTCTCCATAAAAGAATTGTTTGAGTAAGCTCAAATAATTTAAAAAGTAAAAATTGTTGATTGCTTAATGCAATCGTAAAGTTTACGCTGTCGTTTTGTTTAGTTTTCAAAGTACAATTTCTTCAACTTCTCAAATGAAGCTTTTTTATTATATGTCACACACCTGAAAGTGTCAAATGTTTTTTTCATCATTTGTTTTCCCTCGGTGACGACGCTTATTAATATACCAATATATTTATAAATACGCAACCCTTTTTTTAAAAAAAATAAAAGTCGCCGAATGAGTCGATAACTTCTTCGGCGACTTTTGTTTATTATTGCTTGTGACGCATTTGCGGGAATAGAAGAACATCACGAATGGATGGGCTATTTGTTAATAACATCACCAGTCGATCAATACCGATTCCTAGACCGCCAGTTGGTGGCAATCCATATTCTAATGCTTCAATATAATCATCATCCATCATGTGTGCTTCGTCGTTTCCTTGTTCGCGCTCCGTTAATTGCGCTAAGAAACGTTCTTTTTGGTCAATCGGATCGTTTAACTCTGTGAATGCATTTGCATGTTCACGACGAACGATAAACAATTCGAAGCGATCTGTAAAACGATCATCTTCATCATTCTTCTTTGCCAACGGAGAAATTTCTACAGGATGACCAAAGATAAATGTAGGTTGTACTAGATTTTCTTCAACTTTTTGCTCAAAGAACTCATTGATGATATGACCAACTGACATATGCTTTGTGATAGCAACATTATGTTGTTGTGCATATTCTCTTGCTTGTTCTACACTCATGCGTTCAAAGAAATCTACACCTGTGAATTCTTTTACCGCATCAACCATATGTTGTCTTTTCCATTGTGGCTTTAACTCAATCATATCCTCGCCATATTGGATAGACGTTGTACCTAATACTTCTTGAGCAATATGCGCAACAAGATTTTCTGTCAAATCCATAATATCGCGATAATCTGCATACGCTTCATAGAGTTCGATCATTGTGAATTCTGGGTTATGTCTTGTACTAACGCCTTCGTTACGGAAAACACGCCCGATTTCATAGACTTTCTCTAATCCACCAACAACTAATCGCTTTAAGTGAAGTTCAATCGCAATACGCATATGCAGTTGCATATCTAACGTGTTGTGATGCGTAATGAAAGGACGTGCTGAAGCGCCACCTGCGATACTGTGCATCATTGGTGTTTCAACTTCTAAGTAACCTTGTGAATCTAAGTAACGACGCATTGATTGAATAATTTTACTGCGTAAAATAAATGTTTTACGGCTATCTAGATTGGTAATCAAATCTAAATAACGTTGACGATAACGTTGTTCAACATCTTTTAAACCATGATACTTCTCTGGTAACGGTCGAAGGGCTTTTGTTAATAGTATGTAATTACTCGCCTTAATCGACAATTCACCGACATTCGTTTTAAATACAGTACCTGTGATTCCTACAATATCACCAATATCTGTACTATCAAAAATATCGTACGCCTCGTCACCAATTGCATCTTTACGTACATATACTTGAATTTGGCCATGCAAATCTTGAATGTGCATGAAACCTGCTTTCCCTTTGCCACGCTTCGTCATTACACGACCAGCAATTGAAACGCCATGACTTTGTGTTTCTAAATCTTCTTTAGAAGTCTCTTCAAATTGTGCTTTTAATTGCTCCGAGTTTACGCTTTGTTCAAAACGTTTACCAAACGGATCAATTCCTTGATTTCGTAATGTGTTCATTTTCTCGCGACGAACGAGCAACTGATCGTTTAATTCTTCATGTGCCATGCTAACCGCTCCTTAAATTTTCTTCTTTATTCGCTTTATTTCCATGTTTTTCATTGTAACATACTTTTCAGTAAACAAAAAAATACTATTGTGATACATTTATCAACTTCTCGCTTCCACATACTCTACAAAACGATGTAGTAAATCTGACATCTCTTGACGTGTTTCACAATTATTAAGTTCATTTCTCACTTTCGCATTACCAGAAATACCTTTTAAATACCACGCTGCGTGTTTGCGCATTTCTCTTACAGCAATCGTTTCATTTTTCAACGCAATGAGACGGTCTAGATGAATCATGCAAACTTCAACCTTCTCACGTGCTGTCGGTTCTTTATCTAATTCACCCGTTTCTAGATACTTCACTGTGCGGTAAATCATCCAAGGATTACCTAACGCTGCACGACCAATCATTACAGCATCTACACCTGTTTCATCTAACATACGTTGTGCATCAATTGGTGTTTCAATGTCACCGTTTCCGATGACTGGAATTGAAATGGCTTGTTTCACATCACGAATAATTGACCAATCCGCTTTACCTTCATACATCTGCTCGCGCGTTCTTCCGTGTAAACTCACCGCGCTTGCTCCTGCACGCTCTAATGCTCTTGCATTTTCAATCGCATAAATATGATTTGCATCCCAGCCTGTTCGCATTTTTACCGTTACAGGTTTTTTCACTTGATCAACAACCGCTGCTACCATCTCATACACTTTGTTTGGGTCTAACAACCACTTCGCACCTGCATCACATTTAATGATTTTCGGAACAGGACACCCCATGTTAATGTCGATAATATCAGCATTTGTATTTTCATCGACATATTTCGCTGCTGCAACGAGAGAATCTTTTTCTCCACCAAATATTTGTAAGCTTAGTGGTTTTTCACGCTCATCCATATACAACATGTTCATTGTTTTTTGGTTATTGTATAACAACGCCTTATCACTAACCATTTCAGCACAAACTAATCCAGCGCCAAACTCTTTTACAGTTAAACGAAACGCGCTATTACATACACCCGCCATAGGAGCGAGTACAACCTTGTTTTTTATCTTTACATCACGAATTGTAAACATTACACAACCTCCAAATTACGATTTAACAAACACCACTTTGCAAAGGTACTTTTTTAATACCTTCACTCACCGCGCCTTCTAAACATACACATTCTTGTCCAACATAGTCTGTATAGTTCGATAACACGTCCGCTAAAGGTACAAGTACAAACAAACGCTCATGCATTCTCGGATGTGGAATTTGTAAATCTTTCTCCTCAACAATACAGTTCTCATAAAGTAAAATATCTAAATCTAACGTCCGTGGTCCATTTTTAATCGTTCTTACTCGACCCGCTTCCGTTTCTATCTTTTGTAAGACAACTAAAAGCTGTTGCGGTGAAAACTTCGTTTGAATATGAATTACCATGTTATAAAAACTATCTTGTTCACTATACCCAACAGGTGGTGTTTCATAAACAGACGAAGTAGTCACAACAACAATGCCTTCCACTTTATCAATACGTTCAATAGCATTCTGTAAAAAGGCATATTTATCACCCAGATTTGATCCAAGTGCGATATAAGCATTATTCATTGCACCGATTCCTCTCAATCATAATCGCAGCATAATCTAAAATTCCCGGAATTGGAGCAGACGGTTTTTTCACAGTAACAACTACGTTTTGTATCTTAGGAAAGTTCTCGAAAATTGCTTTACAAATGTTCTCTCCTAGCGCCTCTAATAATTTTACAGGCGGCCCTTCTACAATTGCTTTGATAACAGCATATACCTCACCATAATTTACAGACTGCTCCAAATCATCACTTTCTCCCGCTCGACGTAAGCATAATCCCATATCGACATCAATAATGAATCGTTGTCCTAACTTCGTTTCCTCTTTAAACACGCCATGATAACCAAAAAAGGGCATTTCTTTTAATATTATTTTATCCATTTTTATTCCTCACTCATTCAATAGTTTCTCATACATCGTAAGAAATCGTTTCGTAGCTTGTACATCGTGTACTCTAAAAATGGAAACGCCTCTTTCTATCCCATAACCGACTGTAGCTAACGACCCTTCTAAACGTTGGTCCGCTTCGGTTTCTAATGTAATTCCAATAAATGATTTTCGGGAAGTGCCCAGGAGTACGGGATATGACAGCTCGCTTAGCGCATGTAAGCAACGCATTGCTTGAAAGTTCTGTTCATATGACTTCGCAAATCCAATTCCTGGGTCTATAATAATCTGATCTGTCGCTACACCAAATGCTTGCGCACGCTGAATCTGATTGCTTATATCTTGTAAAAAATCGGTTGAAAAATGATGATAATTTTTATCTTCTCGATTATGCATCATCACATACGGCACACCCGCTTTTGCAACATAACGTAACACGAATTCGTCGCGCAATCCACCCCATACATCATTTATTATATTTGCACCCGCATGAATTGCCGCTTCTGCGACTTCAACTTTGTATGTATCAACACTAATAAGAATACTCGAATGCGCCTTTCTGATGCCTTCTATAACAGGTACAACACGTGAAATTTCCGTTTGCGCATTTACAAACGCCGCGCCCGGTCGTGTTGATTCTCCGCCAATATCAACAATATCTGCGCCTTCTTCAATCATAGTGAGCGCGCGCTGTACAGCAACATCAACTTCACAAAACGCGCCACCATCTGAAAAGGAGTCAGGTGTCGTGTTTAATATCCCCATCACAATTGGTTTTTTTTGTGCTAACAATTGCTTAAATGTTGTGCTGTTGTTCATTTCATTCATCTCTCTCTCCTCGAACGCAATCTTTATGTGCTTCCAATAACCACTCCGTGAGCATGTATTGTTCATAGTGTGTACATTTCTCTTCTGTTTGAAGTGACGCCACACGAACGATTCCTTGCACAGCATTCGTCATCCATACCTCATCCGCATCGTAAAGGTGCGCAAGAGTGAATCTGCCTTCAACACATGCATACGGCGATTTTTGCAACGTGTTTATGACCCACTTTCGCATCGTTCCCGCTAAAATACCAAGCGCCAAAGAAGGTGTGTAGATACGTTCCCCTTTTCGCCAAAATACATTCCCAACAATCGTTTCAGCAACAAATCCGTCCTCAGTTAACATCAAACCTTCTTTGTCCACACTATCACCGAGTTCTTGTTTGCCTAACCAACTATTCAAATAGTGATGTGATTTAATACGAAAAGAGCCCTCCGGTGTGTTTCGCGGTGTTTTCACTACTTCTAATTTCTTTTCATGTAGCATCTTTGGCAACGGCTTAATGAAAATAATATAGGTTGGGTTGTCGTATTCACTCGTCTTCAACCCTATTGGCGCAACACCTGCACTAACATTTAAACGAATATAACTATTTTGTAGTCCATTCCTATTCTCTAGCTCTTGAATGATTTGCTGAAGTTGATTGCTGTTATATTTCGGTCGAATATGTAACATTTGTAGCGCAGTATCAAGCCGCTCCATGTGCATATCCCATCGCCACAGTTTTCCATCATATGTTCGCAATGTCTCGAATGCACCTAGACCGTATAAAAACCCATGGTCAAACGGCGAAATACGAAGTTCCGTTTCGTCTAAAAAATGCCCATCACAAAACACAATCATGCCAACCGCTCCACAGGACGGTACGTTTGAATAAAAGTACGCAATAATTCTATTCCTTTTTCCGTAAGAATCGACTCTGGGTGGAATTGAACACTTTCTATTGGTAAATGTACATGTTTAAGCCCCATAATTTCTCCATCGTCCGTTACCGCTGTTACCTGTAAGCAATCCGGTAACGTCTCTGCTTCTACCGTTAGCGAATGATAACGTGTTGCAACGAACGGATTTGGCATATGTTTAAAAATCCCTTCGAAATTGTGTGCAACATCGGATGTTTTTCCGTGCATCATACTTTTACTCGCCACAACTTTTCCACCAAAAACTTGTGCAATCGCCTGGTGTCCTAAACACACACCAAAAATCGGAATTTTTCCTGCGAACTTTTTGATTACTTGTAAACTAATCCCTGCTTCATTTGGCGTACACGGGCCCGGTGAAATAACGAGATACGTTGGGCGCATCTGTTCAATTTCTTCAATCGTAACCTTATCATTTCGAACGACCTTTATTTCTTCACCTAATGACCCAAAATATTGAACAAGATTGTATGTAAACGAATCATAATTATCTATCATCACTATCATTGATACGACTCCTCTGCTACTTGTTTTGCATACCAAATCGCACGGGATTTTTTGAGTGATTCTTTAAACTCATACTCTGGTACAGAATCAATAACAACGCCCGCACCTGACTCAACATACCCCATTCCATTTTGGATGAGCATTGTTCTTATGACAATGTTCCAACACATGCTCCCTGAAAAATCGTACCAACCAATTGCGCCCGTATAAATACCACGACGAACAGGTTCTAATTCTTCAATAATTTCCATCGTGCGTACTTTTGGTGCACCTGTTATCGTTCCCCCAGGAAACATAGCATGTATGACATTTTTCAATGATACGCCAGGTACAATCTTTCCTTTTACATTTGAAACGAGATGCATCACGTGTGAGTAGTATTCAACGACCATCAGTTCATCTACTTCAACACTTCCATATGTACAAAGTTTCCCAAGATCATTTCGCTCTAAATCGACGAGCATAATATGTTCTGCACGCTCTTTTCTACTTCCGAGCAGTTCCGCAACTAATTCTTCATCTTTTGCTTTACTTTCCCCTCGAGAACGTGTACCTGCTATAGGACGCGTTGAAATATCGTCACCCTCTACAGCGACTAACAATTCCGGGCTTCCACTCACTATATACATCTCACCTAATTGAATAAAAGACATATACGGAGAAGGGTTAATACTGCGTAACGCATTATATAGCGCTAACGGATGTACGACAACTTCTTCTTGTTGCCGAACCGCTAAATTTACTTGAAAGACGTCACCAGCAAGAATATAATCCTGGATTTTACGCACACATTGTTGAAATTCTTTTTCGTCCATAGAATACGTCCGCTCGTTTACAATGTGAGGATACTTTTGTTGCCACATCGCATTTAGCGATTCAAACGAAACTTCTTCTGTCGAAACAAAAGCTTCTAATATTTGTTGTGGGGACGGATGCAAATCAACTTCACACGTTCGAACAAAGCACCATAGCTCTTTTTCTACCTCATCATAAACAAACACTTCATTGAATACTAAAAAATGCAGATCATTAAAATTTAAATCGTCTATCGCTTGTGTTCGCAGCGTTTCTATTTTCCGAACATAATCATACGAAACAAACCCCATTACTCCTGCTTGAAAAGGGAGATGCGAAGCGTTCTGTGGACATTTATAACGTTCTAGATAACTTTCTATAAAACCAAGTGTATCTTCCGTCTGTACAACTTGTAGTGCTTTGTCATTTTCTTTTATTGTCACCGTATTATTTTTCGCGGTAATTTCTGCTATCGGCGAAACACCCGCCATACTGTATTTCCCATTACCCGCACTGTCTAAAAAGACTTTACGTTCTTCATTTACTGCATACGAACAAAACGCCTGAAAAAATGACGCATCATACTTTATTTTATGGGCAATTATTTTATATTCTTTCATTGTATTTTCACATCCTCTATCTTTCTATCCCCCGAGATTGCACAACATTTTTACTCCATCTATTTTCGCCGACAACACGGATTTTCGCAACACTTCATATTCCTTGAGTATAACAGACAAACAAAAAAAAGCTATGAAGGGGGCATTTTAGCACCCCGACATAGCTCTATACATTTTTATTCAAATTGGAAAAGTGCTGTGCTTAAATAGCGTTCGCCATTTGAAGGGATAATTGCAAGTACTTTTTTACCTTTACCAAGCTCTTTAGCAACTTGTAATGCAGCATGAATCGCAGCACCTGAACTAATGCCTACTAGAATTCCTTCTTCACGTGCAACTTTGCGTCCAACTTCAAACGCCTCTTCGTTTTTCACTTGAATCACACCATCATACACATCTGTCTTTAAAATATCTGGAACAAATCCAGCACCGATGCCTTGAATTTTGTGCGGTCCTGGTTTTCCGCCTGATAAAACTGGTGAATCTGCTGGTTCGATTGCATATACTTTCAACTCTGGGAAGCTTTCTTTTAACACAGTTCCAGCACCAGTAATTGTTCCGCCCGTACCAATACCTGATACAAATGCATCTAATCCGTCTGGGAATTGAGCAACTATTTCTGGTCCAGTTGTTAAACGATGTACTTCTGGATTTGATTCGTTTTTAAATTGCTGTGGCATAAAGTAGCCTTGTTCTTCTGATAATGCAGTCGCTTTACGAATCGCTCCGCCCATTCCTTCAGGTCCAGGAGTCAGAACTAACTCCGCACCATACGCACGTAATAAATTACGACGCTCAAGGCTCATTGTTTCTGGCATTACTAAAATCGTACGATAGCCTTTGGCAGCAGCAACCATCGCTAAGCCAATACCTGTGTTTCCACTTGTTGGTTCAATGATTGTGTCACCTTCTTTTAAAACGCCACGTTTTTCAGCGTCCTCAATCATCGCTAATGCAATACGATCTTTAACAGAACTGCCCGGATTCATAAACTCTAACTTTAAATACACATCTGCTGAATCTTCCCCAACGATACGATTTAATTTTACTACAGGTGTTCCACCGATTAACTCAAAAATAGAATTTGCAACTTTCATGTTCAATCCCCCTTAATTCCTAGTTTATTAGTAGGTTTAAAAATATCTTACTTTTTTACCGGTTAATTGTCAAACAATTCACACGAAAAAAGAGAAGAAATATTTTTAGCTCCAAGCGCTTTGCTTAATACCCGAAAAATCATACATACTACAAAAAAGCGCGGCTACTTTAAGCCGCACTTCCTTAAAATTGATTGACTAAACACTCTAAATCAACACGTGTAAACTTATACGTTTCATTACAGAACTGACAGTGCACTTCTGCTTTTTCATCTTCTTCAATCATCGCAGCGATTTCATCTCGTCCTAAACTCATTAACATCGAGCTCACACGTTCATGAGAACACGAACATGTAAATGTTACTGGATACTGATCTAAAATTTTCACGTTCTCCTCTGGCACAATACGCATAATAATATCTTCAGGTGTCAATCCTTCTTGTATCATGCTACTCACAGTTGGCAACGTTGCTAGTTTTTCTTCTAAATAACAAATTGTCTCTTCAGTCGCATTCGGCATTAATTGAATCATAAAGCCACCTGCAGCTGCAATGCTATCGTCTCCGTTTACCAAAACACCTACAGCTACAGAAGATGGTGTTTGTTCTGAAGTTGCATAGTAGTATGTAAACTCCTCACCAATTTCACCACGAATCATCGGAACTTGACCTGTAAAGTTATCACGTAATCCGACATCTTTTACAACCGAGAAAAATCCTTCTGTTCCGACTGCTTTCCCTACTTGTAGTTTTCCCATTTCGTTCGCTTCAAAATCAACATGCGGATTATGTACATAGCCACGCGTTTCACCTAACGCATTCACATCAACAAGAATATAACCAATTGGGCCGCCGCCTTCAATTTTAATCGTTACCTTCTGTTCGCCTTTTAACGTCGAACCCATTAAAAGTGCACCTGTAAGTGAACGTCCTAGCGCTGCAGATGCTGTTCTCCACGTATCGTGACGTTTTTGTGCTTCGGCAACAACGCCTGTTGAAGTTGTTGCAACAACACGTAATTGGCCATCAAAAGCTAAGGCGCGTACTAAATAGTCTTTCATTTTTGCATTTCTCCTTATTTCTCGTTGTTTTTCATATAAATATAATACAGCCCTTTCAGCGTCAAAGACGGATCAACCTCGTCTATTGCCGTACATTCAGTAGCAATGAGTTTCGCTAATCCTCCCGTTGCAATCACCTTCGTGCGCTTGGCTGTCTGTTTTTTCATTCGACTCACAATACCTTCAACTTGACCGATATAGCCAAAGTATATCCCAGATTGCATGGCGGCAATCGTATTTTTCCCAATTACATCGTCTGGTCTTGTAATTTCTATACGAGGAAGCTTCGCCGTTCGCGTATATAACGCTTCGGTCGATATTCCAATGCCTGGCATAATCGCACCACCTAAATAGTGGTTGTGCTCATTTACATAACAAAATGTCGTTGCAGTGCCAAAATCAACAATAATAATCGGTGCACCGTATTCTTTAATCGCAGCAACAGCATTTACAATACGGTCTGCTCCGACTTCTTGCGGTTGGTCCACTTTAATGTTGAGTCCTGTTTTCACTCCCGCTCCTACAACGAGTGGTTTTTGACCGAAGTATTTCACACACATTCGCTCAAATGTCACTTTAATTGGTGGAACGACAGTTGAAATAATAATGCCTTCTATTTTTTCTGTTTGTAAATTTGCTTCACGAAACAACGATTTGATGAGTATACCGTACTCATCATCGGTTTTATGACGGTCTGTTTGAATTCGCCATTGATGAACTAGTTTTTCTTCTGCAAACAATCCTAATACTGTATTTGTATTACCAACATCTAGTACAAAAATCATCCCTATCACCACGATATCTTATTTTTCGACAATACATCTAGTATAACGGAATTCACGCAATTAGAATAGCACTTACACTTAACAAAAAAAAAGCTGATGATTACTCATCAGCTTTTTTTTCGTCTTCTTTATCAGTGGCAACATTATTTGCTACTTCTTCTTGCTTTTTTTCTTCCGCTTGAGCAGTTAATTTTGGCGCCACTACTGTTTCCTCTTCTTCAACAACAATCGGAGGTGGTAGTTCGCCTGTTTTCATTAAGCTCTCAATTTGTTTCGCATCTAATGTTTCGATTTCAAGTAATGTACGTGCAATTAAGTCGAGTTTATCACGATTTTCAGTGAGAACAACACGCGCTCGTTCATAGCTTGATTTCATTATTTCTTGAATTTCAGAGTCGATTTCATACGCAATTTTATCGCTATAGTTTCTCTCAGAATGGAAATCACGGCCTAAGAACACTTGACCTTGTGGTGTGCCAAACTGGATTGGACCAAGCTTATCGCTCATACCGAATTCTGTAACCATGCGTCG
>JBOFGC010000220.1:0-3410 GCA_051648945.1 Bacilli bacterium | reverse complement strand
ACTCATGTATGAAAAAGTAACAGAAGGCATTTTCTTTGAAATCGGTGGGACGAGTATTGACATCTCAGTCATTAAAGATGGCAAAGTAACAATTAAAAATGCCCAAGTTGGTGGAAATAAAACCTATTTAAAATCACTCGATGTACGCACACTTGCCATTGCAGGTGGTTCAATGATTCGTATTAGCAACAATAAAATCATCGATGTTGGCCCACGTTCCGCGCATTTAGCGCACAAACAATATGAATGTTTCGCAAGTGCGACGGATATGGTTCAACCAAAAGTAGAACTGATTACGCCAATTAAAGGAGACCCAAGTGATTATGCAATTGTAAATTGCAGCAACGGAAATCAGTATGCGTATACCCTAGCAGGCGCTGCTAACATTTTAGGCTATGTACCAGCAGGGGATTATGCCTATTCAAATTCACCAGCAAACAAAGCAGCATGGGAAGCGCTTGCGAACTATTGCCAAAGCACAGTAGAGGACGTAGCGAAAGAAGTGATTCATATCGCTTGTGAAAAAGTGTGGAAAGTAGTAGAACCGATGATTGAAGAATATGAACTAGACCGTTCATTCGTAACACTTGTTGGCGGTGGTGGTTCTGCAGCCGTATTAACGCCGGCACTTGGAGAAAAGTATAGTGTTAATCATCGAATTGCTGAAAATGCGCCGTATATTTCAACAATCGGTGTAGCGATGGCGATGATTCGTGAACAAATTGAGCGCTCTATTGTTAACCCGAGTAGTGCTGATATTCAACAAATTCGCCATGATGTTATACATAAAATTATGGAGTCTGGGGCCAAAGAAGAAACAATTGAAGTTTCGATTGAAGTCGATAAGCAGAAAAATATTTTAATCGCGACAGCAACAGGTGCGACGGAATTTAAACAACAAGAAGAAAACGTGAATTGTGATGAAGCAGCGGTAAAAGAAATCGTCGCACAATCCATTAGTGCACCAAAAGCATCGCTCGTTGAAAATGGAAAAGCCGGACGATTCCGTGTATACGAAGGTGTTCAACACTATAAGAAAATGTTTGGTCTACTTGATGCGAAACGGACTGTTCATGCCGTCGTTGATAACGATGGAGTCGTACACATTCGCCGAGCAAACGCCAAATCAATCGTAACGACAAAAGGGAACTTAGGAACAGATTTAGATCCTTTAGTGGATGAAATGAGTACCTATTCAGATGCAGGTCAATCAATTCCAAAAGTGTATATGTTTACAGGTTCAAAAATAAACGACTATTCAGGTCTACTCACTCTCGACCAATTGAAACCCGTCGTAAACATGGATTTTGAGTATATCGCACCTCAACAAGAAATCATCGTTTTGGCCGTGAAAAAGTAATGCCAAATCGTACTGTGATTGACTATGTCGTTGCGAATGACCGTTATGCACAGTGGATTACAGATACTAAGCAATTCGTTGACAACGCAATACACGTTGGTGAAAAATCAGCATCACACTACATCGGTGCTGATTTTCATTTGCTCTTTCGTGAAAGTGGATACGATGTTTGTGTAGTTGATGAAAGTAACGCACATCTACGTGCAGAAATGGTTATTGAAAAAAACAGACGTTGGGTGAGAGTGTATAGCAACTCTGTACAGCAATTATATGAACAATACAAGCATTTATATACGAAGCAACAAATACAAAACATGCACTTTGCGCATGAATGGTTTCACGTTTTGGAGTCAGAGGGGAAAATTCCTTTTGATGAAAAATGGTTGTATGCCAATCAAAAATTATGGTGTTTTACGCGAAAGGTGAAAGTACAAGCCTATATTGAGCTATGTGCGCACGCTTTCGTGAAAACAGTCTGTGAAATGAAAGAGTTGCCGGTGCAGTTTGATTATAGCGAAATACAGGAGGCGTAACGTATGCAAACAATTCAGTATGGAAATAGTACTTTACCCGTTTTATTAGAAGCCGATGTATGTGTTGTTGGTGGAGGAACGTCAGGTGTCGCAACAGCGTATGCCGCAGCCGACAATGGCTGTAGTGTAGTCGTTTTAGAAAAGCAGTTATCATTAGCAGGGTCAATGACAAATGCCCTTGTAACACCGATGATGCCGTCGTATGTCAATGAAGGAGCGTTTCATCAAACATTTCTTCAAGATATTGAAAACTTTGATCAAAAAAAATTAAAAGCAGAAGGCACAGTCGTTTTCTTCAATCCTGAAACGGTTAAATACGTGACAGAACAACAACTACTGTCTAAAAATGTTGTTCTTCAATACAACTGTACAGTGTTTGATGCGATTATTGAAAACGAACAGATTACACACGTGATCGTTCAAGCGTTCAACAAACGATTTGCCGTTGCAGCGTCAATGTTCGTCGATGCTTCAGGGGATGCAATACTTGCAGAATATGCGGGAATTCCGACTGTTTGCGGTGATGAACATGGTAAAAATCAATCCGTATCGTTTCGCTTTGAAATTGCAAACATTGATATGACGGAATTACGTTTATGGTGTAAATCACAAAACTATACGTTTAATCCATGTACCGATGACGAATTCTTTGAGTTTGTTCACGTGCCGAACCAGCCTTTATGTGGCAACTTACTCCACATTTTTACAGAAGCGATGAATGACGGAAAATTAACAAAAGAAGATATTCGTTATATTCAAGGCTTTTCAATGCCATCTAAACCAGGTGTGCTTTCCTTTAATGGACCACAATTGCCAAATGAGTATGCAGCAACAGACCCAATTGGCCTTTCACGCTATGTATCAACAGGTCGTAGGATGCAACGCCGTCTATGGTTGTTTTTAAAAGAGAATATCCCCGGATTTGCTCATTCTTATATCGGCCAAGAAGCGAATATGCTAGGCATCCGTGAATCGCGCCGTATCGTTGGAAAATATGTGTTAGATGAAAGAGATTACGCAGCGCGTCAAGTGTTCTCAGATAGTGTTGCTCGTGGTGATTGGTATGTAGATGTGCATAACGATGATTTAGATGTTGAGGATGAATCGTTCAAAATGAAATATACGCCAGGTGAGTTTTACGACATTCCGTATAGCTCTCTCGTAACCTATGAAGTGAGTAATTATATTGCAGTCGGTCGTCATATAAGCACAACATTCAAAATGCAATCTTCTATACGTATTCAAGCAACATGCCAAGACATGGGCGAGCGTGCAGGCGTTGCATGTAGTGTGAGTAAAAAAACAGGTGTTGCACTTCGAGAACTCGATGGCACACAATTAAAAGAGGTATAGACTATGAATCTTAAAAACATATATGTCGTAAATCATACCCATTGGGACAGAGAGTGGTATGAAACGGTCGAACAATATCGCGTGAAATTAAAACAAGGCGTACTTCATGTGTTGCGTCAACTTGAAAAAGGCGATCTTGAAAACTTCTTTTTTGATGGCCAAAC
>JBOFGC010000219.1:0-11109 GCA_051648945.1 Bacilli bacterium | reverse complement strand
CGGGAGTCTCCGTTGCCTTTCTCCGTACCCTTCATCGAAGTGTTGATGGTCGCGTAAAAACCATTTCATCCATGGGTTGTGAAAATGATTATTTCACGTTTCCGGTGTCTACCGACTTAGTTCCGGTGTCTACCTGCTTGGTTCCGGTGTCTAGCCGCTTGGTTCCGGTGTGTACTTGCCTGGTTCCGGTGTCTAGCCGCCTGGTTCCGGTGTCTACCTGCTTGGTTCCGGTGTCTACCGACTTGGTTCCGGTGTCTAGCCGCCTGGTTCCGGTGTCTACCTGCCTGGTTCCGGTGTCTACCTGCCTGGTTCTGGTGTCTACCTGCCTGGTTCCGGTGTCTACCTGCCTGGTTCCGGTGTCTACCTAATGGTTTCCGGTGTCTAGCCGACTGTTTCCGGTATCTCACTGCCTGTTTCCGGTGTCTACCTACCTGTTTACAGCGTCTCTTCGCTTCAGTTCGGTGTCTCACACGTGCCTGTGATTAACTAGTCTTCGTCAGACACATTCGCGTTTCATTGTTATGTTCTATGTACGACCGCTTTTTTTAAAAGCAGTCCGAGAATTATAATCGTAAAACACCCATTAGAATAAGTAATACTCCTGGCAAAAACATGAGTCTCTCCATCCATGAGTGCCCCTGTCCCCAGCGTCCGATAAGTAAACCGAAAGAAAGAAAAATAAAACTCATCACACCTACACTAAGTGCTAGTAGAAATGGTTCAATTCCCATCATCGCGGCTGCTAAGCCAGCACCGAACGAATCCAAAGAAAGTGCAAGTCCTAATAAAAATGCTTCTATAGGTGAGATGGTGCCTGAACGGTCTACGTCTGCTTCTGTTGGATGACGGAGAATTTGAATAACAATGCCTAGCATTGCAATTTCAAAGTTAACAATACTCGGTTCCATTGTGATTGGTTTACTTTCTTTAGGGAAAAAAAAGCTATATAAAACATACGCCCCTAGAAGTATTAAAATGACCCCGCCTAGTTTCGTAGCTACGTCTGGATGAAATATATGTGCGAGTAATGAACCTACGCTCATTGCTACCCATAATACCGCTGCTGTGCAGAACGAAATAATCAGTACCGTACGCACATCAACGCGCAAGCCTCTAAGTCCGTAGGTAACGCCTACTGATGCGCTATCGATGCTTAAGGCAATCGCAATAAGACATATCGTAATAAAATGCATGACAAACGCCCCTTTCATACTTTCACTATATGAAATGGGCGTTTGTTGTGTGCATTACGTTATTAGTTTTGACATGTGCTACACCAGTGCGTGCCTCGCCCTGCCAGTTTTATCTTTTGTATTTCGTTGCCGCAAAGTAAGCAATGTTGTTTCGAGCGACCATATACTTTTAACTGTTGTTGATATGTCCCTTTTTTACCATGACTGTTTTCATACGAGCGTATCGTAGTCCCACCATTTTCTATAGCTGTATCAATCACGGTCTTCATACTTCGCCGTATAGCATCCACTTCATCCATCGTCAGAGAGGATGCCAACCGTTCTGGAGCAATCCCACTTGCAAATAACACTTCATCAACATAGATATTACCAAGTCCGCATACCAACTGTTGATCCAAAAGTGCAACTTTTATCGGTCGATTCGTTTTATGAAGCAGTTTAGCAAGCTCTTCCGTTTGCCAATCGCTTGCATGTGGCTCTTTGCCGAGTTTAGCAATGTAATGCTGATTCTGCCGTTCTCCACGGCGATACAAGTGAAATGTCCCAAATTTACGTACGTCGTTGTAGTGTAACCACGTATTATTATCAAACTTAAACAGGATATGCGTATGCTTATCTAGTTGCTTTTGATCATACACACGCAATTTCCCTTCCATGCGCAAATGAATTGCAATTTCCCACTTACTCGTTTGGATAAACAAATGTTTACCATACCGTTCTACGACTTGTATTTGTTCGCCGATGAGCGCATCGCACCACGCATGGACTTCAGTTGGCGATTTGAGCATCGGTTCGTACAGACATACAAAATCAAGAATTGTCCGATTCACTATAAGATGGCCAATACTTTGGCGAACAGCTTCTACTTCTGGAAGTTCTGGCATCTCATATCCCCCTTACTTCGCGTCATACCAACTTGCGCCATAAGACACATCAGCTGACAATGGAATACTTAAAGAAACCGCGTGTTCCATCCACTCCGGAATTTGTACTTTCATAAACTCAATCTCACTTGATGGCACTTCAAATACAAGTTCATCATGAACAGTAAGTAACATCTTCGTTTTGTAGTTTCCCTCTTTTAATTTTTTTGCAACAGATACCATGGCAATTTTAATAATGTCCGCTGCACTACCTTGAATTGGGGTATTCATTGCTGTACGTTCTGCAAAACTTCGTAATGTGAAATTACGATTGTTGATGTCTGGTAGTACACGTTTGCGTTTGTAAATTGTCGTAACGAAACCATCGAGTCTTGCTTGAGCTACCGTTTCATCCATAAATTCTTTCACGCGTGGAAACGTCGTAAAATAGCGTTCAATAAATGCTTTTGCTTCTTTACGTGTCACATCGATGTTGTTTGCAAGACCAAAATCACTGATGCCATAGATAATACCAAAGTTTACAGCTTTCGCTTGGCGTCGCATCAAATCGGAGACATCTGCTTTCTCTACGCCCCAAACGTCCATCGCTGTGCGCGTATGTACGTCTTCGTTGTTTACAAAGGCTTCAACTAATGTTGGGTCTTTACAAATATGCGCAAGAACGCGCAATTCGATTTGTGAGTAATCGCACGCAAGAATTTGGTATTCTTCTTGCGACGGCACAAATGCCTTACGAATCAGTTTACCTTCCTCTAATCGAATCGGGATATTTTGTAAATTCGGTTCCACTGAACTCAAACGACCTGTTTGTGTGAGCGTCTGATTAAAGCGTGTATGAATCTTCCCTGTTCGTGTGTCAATTACTTTCAACAGTCCTTCTACATATGTAGAGTATAGTTTCGTTAACGTTCGATAGATAAGGATATGTGCTATGATTGGATGATCGTTTTTCAGTTCCTCTAGTATTTCTGCACCTGTTGAATAACCCGTCTTCGTTTTCTTAATGACACGTAATCCTAATTTTTCAAACAAGATGACTCCAAGTTGTTTTGGTGAGCCGATATTAAACGTTTCACCTGCTAATGAATGAATTTCACACTCGATATCTTTAATACGAACCGCTAAAGATTGTCCCATGTTTTGCAACGTTTGTGGGTCCACTGTAATTCCTTCATACTCCATATCAGCTAGAATGAGTGCAAGTGGTAGTTCAATTTCATTATAGAGTTCATATTGATTTTCTGTATGTAATTGCTCTCTGTATAACGGTAAAATTTCTTTTTGTGCGTACACTTTTTTACTAATGAGAGCAAGAAGATGTTCATCATCAGGAACGCGCCATTTTGTGCCTTTACCATAAATCTCTTCATCCTCTAGAAACGATAGTGATGGCATTTCTCTTTGCACAATACTTGCCCAACTGCTCGTTGCGTCGGAAGGGTGCAAAATATACGATGCTAGACTCAAATCATCTTCTACCCCTTGAACATCAAGTCCTCGCCATAATAACAACGTTCTTACTTTCTTGCTGTCACAAACATTTTTACGTTGTTCCTCATTTTGAATAAACGAAATAAATGCTTCATCCGACAACAACGTCTCACCAAACGAAACATAAACTTCATTTTCAGTCGCAATACCAATTGCAACAATTTGTGCTGTATGGTAGTTCACACTGTCCGTTTCAAACCAAAAGTAAATCGGCGAATGATCTGAGAGCGTAACTTCAGAAAACCGATCGATAAGTTTAGGTTCAAGCGTTACTAGAAAAACAGGTGCTTCGATTGATTCTTCTTGGTCTTCTCCGCCACTCTCAGCTCCTAATAGATGCTGTAATTTTTGGGTCATCCCTTTAAAGCCAAGTGACGCATAAAATGAGGCTGCATCTGCTAGACTGAATGCATCCCATTTCGTTTCATCAATGGTTAACGCAACAGGTGTTTCACAGTAAATAGTCGCCAATTTCTTACTTAAAAAAGCAAGTTCTTTGTTGTCTATTAATTTCTCTTTTAATTTCACACCTTTTACAGCATCGATGTTTTCATAGATTCCTTCAATTGTTTTATATTCGTGTAGTAATTTTAAAGCTGTCTTCTCTCCAACACCAGGAACACCTGGAATGTTATCTGAACTATCACCCATGAGTCCTTTCATCTCGACAACTTGCTCTGGTGCAATTGCATATTTATCAAAAAGAAATGCCGGCGTATAAATATCCGTCTCACTTATTCCTTTACGCGTAATAATGACATCCGTATGCTCGCTACACAGCTGAATCATATCACGGTCACCACTGACAACTTTTACTTTCCAATTTAGTGCTGAGCCTAGTGATGCGAATGTTCCTATAATATCATCTGCTTCATAGTTCTCTAGTTCATAACGTTGTATGCCTAGCACATCAAGAAGCTCACGTAATACGGGAAACTGCTCTGAAAGTTCTGGTGGTGTTTTTTGACGCCCACCTTTATATTCTTCAAAGTCACTATGGCGAAATGTCGTTTTTCCTGCGTCAAAAGCGACAAGTACGTGTGTCGGTTTTTCTTCTTCTAAAATTTTAAATAACATATTCGTAAAGCCGTATACGGCATTTGTATGTAATCCGTCCTTGTTACTTAGTAGTGGCAATGCAAAAAAAGCACGATAAGCAATACTATTGCCATCAATGAGTAATAATTTATTTTCCAATAGAAATAACCTCCAAAGTTTACGTTCTCTTCTTCTGTCATCATAACATAGAACAGTTAAAGAAAAAACTTAGGAGACATCACCTTACTATCGCATCATATTTTGAAATCTACGCACAAGTCGTTTGTTTTTATTGAATTTTCTGATAATAATAAAAAAAGGATGAGAATCGATTACGATTCTCATCAAAATGGTGAAAAGGCTCCTTGGATGAAGGGGTTTTCATCTATTAAAATACCATTGTAATATTAAGCTGAAATGAAAATAATGTTAATGTTTTGTAAATATCATCGCGCAACTTTCGGAACTTCTATTTTAAACGTCGTTCCTCTACCAACAATACTTTCAACAGATATCTTTCCATCATGTGCATCAACGAGATGCTTAACAATTGAAAGCCCTAAACCAGTGCCTCCTGAATTTCTACTTCTTGCTTTATCTAGGCGATAAAAGCGTTCAAAAATACGTGGAATTTCTTCTTTTGGAATGCCAGGACCGTTATCAACAATTTCAAAGCGAATGACATCTTTCACTTCCGTCACAATAAGTTTAATTTGCGTGCCCTCATGTGAATAGTTCACAGCATTCGTCAACAAATTCAATAGAATTTGTTGCATACGATGATAGTCCGCATAAAATGGTGTTGTACTGCCATCTTGCACTTCAATTCTCTGTTCTTTTTGTTCTAATCGCGGTGTAATAACAGCCAAAGTATCTGTCAGTAATTCTTGAACAACAATTTTCTGTATGTCTAGTGAGAAATCAGGTTGCTCTATCTTTGATAGTTCGAGCAACTCCCCTATTAAAGCACTCATTCTATCGCTCTCTTTTAATATAATTCCTAAAAACTGCTCAGAAAGTTCCGCGTCTTCTAAGGCGCCATCAAGTAACGTTTCTGAGAATCCTTTAATCGAAGTAATCGGTGTCTTCAACTCATGTGAAACATTCGCTAGAAAGTCTTTTCTCATGTTTTCTAATCGTTTTAATTCGGTAATGTCATGAAATACGATAACAATCCCTTTCCATTCATCACGTGACCCTAAAATCGGTGAACCATAAATATGAAAGTTTCGACGGTCGATCCCTATCGTAATGTTCGTATCACGGTCAACTTGACATTCTGTCATAAAAATCTCTTCGATTGTTCTTACAATTTCTTTATATCGAATGCCACGATAATATAACTGATTGACGAGTTCATCTTGCTTATGATTCATTCGTTCAATAAACTGGCGATTCGCATATTGAACAATCCCTCGTTCGTCAATAAGTAATAACGCACTCCCCATATTTTCAACAATCGTTAATAACCTTTGATTTTGCATTTCCGTTTGATTCGTCATTGTTTCTAAATTTCGGGCCAATTGATTAATGGACCGACTTAAATTACCGGTCTCATCGTAGCGCTCATACGTTCTTGCTCGGTAATTTCCTTTTGCTAATTCTATCGCTACTACCGTTGCATCTTCTATCGGACGTGTGAATCTGTGAATGAGTCGGATACCAAGGATAAGAACGAGTAAAAATGCCATCCCCATACAAATTCCCAAAATCATCCACAACTGATTTGTAAAACCCTCAATCGATTGTAAACTAACACTCAGTACTAATCCCGCTTCCGGAAACGCTGCATTATTCAATGGCGTAATAAAGTAGGCCACGCGCTCCTCACGTTCAACATCGTAAACGATGTTATCTTTTGACATTCGATTCAATAAACTTCGTAAGCGGTCTCGAAAATAGACTTCTTCAATTCCATTCGCATCTGCATCCGAAACAATTGACATATCAGGATTCACAACTGTAATTCTACTATTTAAATGTTCTGCATAACGTTCAATGAACTTTTGCGAATTCGGGTCTTCATAGTCAAGTGTACTCGCGAGCTCTTTCACTAGGACTGTTTCATTTTGCAACCGATTTACAAAAGATTCAGTGTAAAAACGTTGGAACAGTTGACCGATGATGATTCCTAATGAAATAAAAATAGTTACAGCGATAATTCCGAGTAACCACAAAATTCTCCTTCTAAACTGACTCATCGACTTTCGGCTCCTCAAATTTATAGCCTAAACCACGAATTGTTTTTATATATACAGGACGTTTTGTATCTGCCTCTAACTTTTCACGCAAGTGACTAATATGTACATCTACGATACGTGTATCTCCTGCAAAATCATAATTCCAAACAGCGTTTAATAGTTGGTCTCTCGTCAAAACTCTACCTTTATTTTGTGCTAAATACGCTAATAATTCGAATTCTTTCGGTGTAAATTCAATGAGTGTTTCCTTAAGATAGACTTCATATTGATCAAGCACAATTAAGATGTCTCCCATTATTAACCGTTTATGATGAAATTCCATCGGTGATTCTTCACGATATTGTTTCGTTCGACGAATCATTGCTTTAATACGTGCTACAACTTCTCTTGGACTAAATGGTTTCGTCAAATAATCATCAGCACCAAGTTCTAAACCAAGAATTTTATCAAATTCGTCATCTTTAGCTGTTAGCATCATAATCGGAGTCGTATATTTTTGGGCACGTAATTCTTTACACACTTCAATTCCATCCATTCTTGGTAACATCACATCGAGTACAATCGCATCAAAATATTCACTTTGTGCGGCTTCGAGTGCGCTTTTCCCATCATGAACGACAACTACTTCATATCCTGCTTTTTCTAAATTAAATCGTAATAGCGTTGCAATTGATTCTTCGTCATCTACAACTAGTATTTTATGTTCCATTCAGTTTCTCCTTCGTTCTACGTTTCTATCTCTTCGTGCATGAGAAGTTTTATTTTAATTCAATATTTTTAACAATAATGTACCTTGAAAATTACAGTTTGGCAATGAAATTTACAGTATTATAACAATTGGGGTTATTTTGGGTGTATTGAATTTTGGTTAGATAGTCACTTTTCTATGAAAATATATGGTGGCTCGCGTATGTTTGTGCGGAACTGGGGTACTGCGCCAGGCAACTCCGCTTTCCTGTGGGGCGGCCGTGTGCCTCCTCGGCGAAAAACCGCGCCTGTGGGGTCACACGTTTCCGCCTGATTCCACGGGAGTCTCCGTTGCCTGTCTCCGTACCCTTCAACGAAGTGTTCGTGGTCGCGTTAAACCTTTTCATCATTGGGTTGTGAAAAAGGCTACGCTCGTGTATTGTTGTTGGGAACTTTTTAATATGATTACACACAAAAAGCGAAAAAGAGTGCTAGGTGTTCTCTTTTTCGCTTTTATTTTTGTTTATTGTTCGTAAAACCAAGAGAAGATTAATGTGCCGCATCCGTTATGCACTGCTACGCTAACTGGTACGATTCCGAATTGGATGTTTAAGTTTGGGAATGTTTGCAGTAAAAGTTCTTTCCACTTTTCCGCTTCTTCTGGCTCTAATGTATGTTGAATCATTAGTGTGTTATTTTCTATTGGACCTTTTGCTAATTGTTGTACTACGTATTTCTCAATGTCTTTTTTGCGACGTACTTTTTCTTGTAGCACAACTTCGCCTTCGACCATTTCAAGAATCGGTTGGATTTTCAAAAGACTTCCTAAAATAAAGGACATTCCGCTCACGCGGCCTGATTTATGAAGTTGTTTTAAATCTCTTGGAACAACGACAAACTTGCTTCGTTTACGCCTGTTTTCTGTTTGTTCTGGTGTTTCGTTATCAATAATTCGCGCTTTCATTAACCCGTCTAGAATGAATGAAGCCGATAATGTATCTATCACTTCGATTGGATGGTCAACCATTGACGCTGCCATCGTACACGTTGCATACGCTCCTGAGCCTTTTGACGAAAGTGCAAATACAACAATTTTGTCAAAGCCGTCAGTAATTAATTTTTGAAATAAATCTACTACTTTACCTAGTGCTGGTTGTGATGTTTTCAAATCTTGATACGTTTCTATATTTTCATAAAAAGTATCCGCAGTAATATCTACATTTTCTTCATAACTTTGACCGTCAAGAATAACTTCAATCGGCATAATGAAAATGTTATGCTCTTCGCGAAACTTTTTTGTTAATGTTGTCATCGAGTCTAAAATGTATGCAATCTTCAATGATTTACTCCTTCTTGCTGCATAGCGATGCTGCGATTTTTTAATATTACTAGCATACCATGTTTTCGCTCACAACGTAATATCAAAATCCGACAGTAGTTGTAACATTCTATACTACTTTGGGTTATTTCCATACATTTTATTCAAGTCCGGCACGCTCTTTTCCCTATGCCTTAGTTAAGCTCCCTTACAAAATTTCTAAAATATTTTTTACGCTTTTTGCTGAAGTATTCAATGCCTTTTGTTCTGTTTCTGTTAGTTCTAATTCAATGATTTTTAGTATGCCGTTACGCCCAATAATCGTTGGTACGCCCAAGTATAAACCTTCATAGCCATACTCACCTTCAAGATACGCAACAGTAGGTAGAACACGGCGCTGGTCTTTTAAAATGGCTTCTGTCATTTCTACGATTGCTGCAGCAGGGGCGTAGTACGCACTTCCGTTTCCTAACAGCCCAACAATTTCCCCGCCACCTTTTCTTGTTCGTTCGACAATTTGATCGAGTTTCTCTTGCTCAAGTAATTGTGTGAGCGGAATTCCACCAGCATTCGAATATCGAACAAGAGGTACCATATCGTCTCCATGTCCACCGAGTACTACACCTAGAATGTCCTTTACGGAAATTTGAAGTGCTTGCGCGACAAAGGTTCGAAAACGTGCAGTATCTAATATTCCGGATTGGCCAATAACTCGATGTTTAGGAAAACCTGATGTTTTATATGCGACATAAGTCATTGCATCTACAGGATTACTTAGTATTATTATGATGCTATTTGGCGCATAGTGAAGTATTTGTTTCGTAACTTCGCGCACAATACTCGCATTTGTATTTACTAAGTCATCTCGGCTCATTCCCGGTTTCCGTGCGATGCCAGCTGTAACGATAACGATATCCGCACCTTCCATCGCTTCAAAAGATGCCGTTCCTGTAATTTGTGCATCAAAACCAAGCACAGGACCTGACTGTTGCATATCTAGCGCTTTCCCTTTTGTTGGCCCTTCTAACTGTGGCACATCAATTAACACAACGTCTCCTAGTTCCTTTTGTGCTAAAAAGAGTGCTGTTGTACTTCCCGTAAATCCCGCCCCAATGACTGCAATCTTATTTCGTCTCATCTTTTCCATAATCTCACCGCTTCCATAGAAATACCCCCACCGTATGGACAGTGGGGGCTAGTCGAACACATAACATTTTAGCTTGGGTACCCCACAAGTAAGTATTACATGTTTTTAATTAATTCATCCGCAAATTCTGAGCATTTCACTTCTGTTGCGCCGTCCATTAGACGAGCAAAATCATACGTTACTACTTTTGAAGCAATTGATTTGTCCATCGCAGCAACAACTAAGTTTGCTGCTTCTGTCCAACCTAAATGTTCAAGCATAAGTACGCCTGATAAAATAACTGAAGATGGATTTACTTTGTCTAAGTCCGCATACTTTGGCGCAGTACCATGCGTTGCTTCGAAAATAGCATGACCTGTTACGTAGTTAATGTTTGCTCCAGGTGCAATTCCAATTCCGCCAACTTGTGCAGCAAGTGCATCTGAAATATAGTCACCATTTAAATTCATAGTTGCAACAACATCAAACTCTTTTGGACGTGTTAGAATTTGTTGTAAGAAGATATCAGCAATCGAATCTTTTACGATAATTTTGCCTTCTGCTTCTGCTTTTGCTTGTGCAGCATTCGCAGCATCTTTGCCTTCTGTTTCAGCGATACGGTCGTATTGTGCCCAAGTGAATACATGTGCCCCAAATTCTTCTTCCGCTACTTCATAGCCCCACTTCTTAAATGCGCCTTCTGTGAACTTCATGATATTGCCTTTATGTACAATTGTTAATGATTTACGACCTTCTTGAACTGTGTAGTTTAACGCAGCACGCACGAGACGTTTCGTTCCTTCTTCTGAGATTGGTTTAATACCAATGCCTGAACTTTCTGGGAAACGAATTTTACTTACGCCCATTTCATTTTGAAGGAAGTTTAGTAGTTTTGCAACGCCTTCAGAACCTTGCTCATACTCTATTCCAGCATAAATATCTTCTGTGTTTTCACGGAAAATAACCATATCTGTATCTTCAGGACGTTTTACTGGTGAAGGTACACCTTCAAAATAACGAACCGGACGAAGACAAACATACAAGTCAAGTTCTTGACGAAGTGCTACGTTTAATGAACGAATTCCTCCACCAACTGGTGTTGTAAGTGGTCCTTTAATCGCAATAATATATTCACGAATTTGATCTAACGTCTCTTCTGGTAACCAGCTTC
>JBOFGC010000218.1:0-2682 GCA_051648945.1 Bacilli bacterium | reverse complement strand
TTTCAGATATAGATTTTACGAAACTTCAAGTGCTTAATACTCTTGTGATTTTCTTACGTGAAAGTGGGATTGAACTAGGATCTGAATTTGATATTTTTAAAGCAGAGTAAACCTTGTTCTTAAAAATTTGTTGGACCGGAAAAATATTTTCCGGTCTTCATTGTTATATGGTGGGATTTTTTAGTCACACCATACATCCATATATCTCCATAAAAAATAGCCTTCAACATACAAAGGCCATTTTCCTAACTTCATTCTTACTTCTTCTCAACTACCGCTGTTGCAGCACCATTAATTTCCACCCAACCATGTTTCAAGCGAGCTTCCATCTCCATTTTTTTCAACAATTCCGCTGTAAGTGATTTAGAAAGCTCTTCATTTGCTTTGCGATCACCTTGTGCTTTGATGAGTACCGCTTCTGCCTCACCTTGTGCTTGTATTTTTAATTTTTCAGCGTTTTCTTTCGCGATTTCTTTTTCTAATTTTACTTCTTCAAGTTGTTGTTGCTTATCAACAACGTTTTGGATAATTTGTTGTGTTTTTTCATCGAGACGCATTTCCGTTACTTGTGCTGATTCAATGATAATTCCGTACTCTGCAAAAAATGATTTTGCTTCTTTTAAAATTGCAGCATTTAATTCTGGACGTCCTTCTCCGAAAATATGAAGTACTGAGAATTGTGTCGACACGTTATTTGCTACGGCTTTAATTTTTGGTTTAATAAATTCTTGTTCAATTTGTGCGCCATTTTTCCCTTTAAAACGTTTGAATGTTGCCGGAAGTTGCTCAGCATCAAATGAATATGAAAATTCAAAGTCAATATCTACGCCTTTACCATCCGCAGTCATAATTACAAATGACTCGTCTTTTTCTCCGCCTTCACCACTACGCGCGCTTAGTGCACTTTGCTCTGTTGATGTCGTAAAAAGAGATACTTTTGTAACGACCGGAAGTTGCCATGTCCAGCCCTCACCGATTGTTTCTTTCACTACACCACCATTTGCTTTATAGACAATACCCGACATACCTGCTGGAATTGCTGTGTGACCTGCAAAGTAAATACCGACCGCAGCTACACAAAGTAATAGAAAACTAGATAACACGCCTATCATTTTTTTATTCATTTTTTAAGGCTCCTGACTTCCATTCCATGATTACTAAAGGAACTCATTTGTTCCCGCAACAGTTTTCAGTGGATTTATTTTTATAGAATATTATATAAATATATCACAGGAAGACGAACTTTACTTTACAATTCCGCTACTCTACGAAACTATTCCTTTCGTTTTTAGAAAACTTGTCACAACTACTGATGATTTCTTGAAATATTTTCGATAGTACGTAAAGAATAAGCACGCCGGGAAGTACGATAAACAATACTTCTTGAAAACGAAAACCACTGGTTATAAAAAGGATTGCATTCCCTCCTGCTGGTGGATGCAAGGTGTTACTGACTAGCATTATCAAAATCGAAATACTTACCGCACAGGCAATGACAAGTATACTTCTTCCAAAAAAATTACTAAAAATCACACCAATTGAACTTGTAATCAAATGCCCCCCAATTAAATTTCTTCCTTTTGCAAAAGGACGATCTGGTAAAGCAAATAGAATGACACATGACGCGCCAAATGATGCGATGACAAGTGGCGCATTTACTATTTCTGAAATACAATAAAGAACTATTATACTCACACCACTGAACACTGCCGCAATAATGTTCTTACCTCTCCAAATCTTCATAATATTTCACTCCTTTGTTTTCCTTTCTTTAGCGTATCATGTATGATACATTCTAAATATTAGATAATTAAGAATTTTCATTCGAAATTTCCGATAACAAAGGAGTGTTTTCATGCAACATATCGATTTAAAATTATTACAAACATTTGTCACTGTTTGCGCTTGCGGAAGTATCAACAAAGCAAGTACACAATTAGGCTATGCACAGTCTACGATTTCAACACAGATTTCAAATCTAGAAAAAATATTACAGGCCGATTTGTTTCGTCGTGAAAATCACTCACTTATTCTCACGCAAACGGGTGAAACTGTTTTACGCTATGCACATCGATTTCTCCGTCTACAAACAGAATTACAAGAGGAACTTCATGCAAACATGAAAGGCCATTCTGTCGTTTCAATTGCAGCACTTGAAAGTTTTTTCACATCGACAATACCGAGACTGCTTACAGATTTTAATGTACTTCACCCTGAAATTGAAATTTCCTTAATTCCAGGTTTTGTACCCGACATTCGAAAAAAACTTATAACGCAAGAAATTAATTTTGCCATTTTACCTTCATATCAATCCGATAATAGACTTGAAAACTTTACGTTCTATGATGAAACACTTCTATTTGTAGGGAAAGAACGTTACAATTCTGAAGAAATCAAATACATGCGTTTGATTAGTCTAGGAAGTGATTGTGTTTACACAAGTATTGCACAATCGATTCTCACTTCCAAAGAACTCAATCTCAAGCAACCGATGAATGCTTTTAGTGTCGAAGGAATTAAAAAATTAGTAATGGCTGGACACGGAATCAGCTATATTCCTGAGCGTTTTGTCAAAAATGAACTCTCAACAGGAAAACTTATCCACATCGATTATTTACCGAAGAGTACATTGAGTGCCGTAATGACGTACCCACACGGAACAACGCTATCATTTGGCGCACA
>JBOFGC010000217.1:0-8879 GCA_051648945.1 Bacilli bacterium | reverse complement strand
AATTGAAAATTATGTTAATTTAGTATATCAAATGCAAAAAAGAATTACAACGAGCTTTGGTAGTGATTATTAAAAAAGTACACCCAAATCAAATGATTTGAGTGCAATGTGTTATTTCAAGTTAAATTGAGAAACGTGTTCTTCGAGTTCGGTTGCAATCGACGAAAGTGTAGATGAAGAAGCAGAGATTTCTTGGGTAGAAGCAAGTTGTTCTTCTGTTGCACCTGCTACTTGTTGAATTTCATGATGAATAACCGCTGCGTTTTTCTCAATCTGCCCAAACATTTCAACCATACGTTCATTCGATGTTTTCGAGTGCTCGCTTGATATAGAAATTGTGTTGAAATTTTCATGCACAATCGTGACAGCTTCGAAAATTTCATTGAAACTTTGCTCGACATCACTCATAAATTTTTGACCGACCATAATGGAATGATTGTTGCATTCCATTTGCTGAACAACGGATTCAGATTGCGTCTGTATTTCGCTAACAAGCTGTTCAACTTGTCCGACAGCTTGGGACGTTTGATCTGCAAGTTTTCGTACTTCATCAGCGACGACAGCAAAACCACGTCCAGCTTCACCAGCACGGGCGGATTCAATCGCAGCATTCAGTGCGAGTAAATTTGTCTGGCCTGCAATTTGATGAATGAGTTCGATGATTGAAGAAATCTCAACCGTTTTTTGATTGAGTTTCGTCGTAATTCCAATCGTTTGGGTTACATCTTGAACAATGGTATCCATTTGTTTATGCGTTCTATGCATTGTCTGTTTACCAACTTCAGTTTTTTGTTGCATACTATGGGCAAAGTTCATTCCAGATTGAACGTATGTACCAATTTCACGAATTGAATCACTTACGCTGTGCGATACTGTTTTTAATGTTGTTACAGATTTCTTATAAGTATCCGTATTACTTGCAACGGTATCAACAGCATGAGCAACTTGTTCGAGACAACTTGCATTTTCATCAGAAAGTGCGGATAATTCATCGGAAGTCACCATGACTGTTTTTGATTTAAGGTGAATTGTATGAACTAAATCATGAAGTTCACGCACCATCGTATGAAAACTATTTTGTAAGGCACCGATTTCATCTTTTCGCATTGAGTTTTGTGTCACTATATTCAAATTGCCTGCAGCCACTTCTGATGTGAGTGTAGATAGTGATTGAATAGGTATGATGACACGTTTACGTATAAAGCGATTGTACCCACCGATAGCGAGTAAGATAAAGAACATACATCCTGTAGCATACAACAAGAGTGTTGACGTTAATGCTGAGATTTCGGAACGCTTCAAACTACTTGCAACCGTAATTTTTAGTTTGTTGTCTGATGAAAAATCTATGGCGTGTTCCGTGTTGCTTTCTTTATATGTGAAGTATCCATTTGTATCAGACAAAAGTTGTGCAAAGAGTTTTTCATCGAGCTGTGAACCAATAGCAAGCGTCGGATGATAGATGACTTGATTGTTGTTATCATAGAGTGCTACAAAGCCTTCTGTACCAATTTTTGTGTCTTTGACTAATGCATAGAGACTTTCTAACTTGAAATCTGCCCCTACGACAGCTTCAGCATTCGCAACTTTTTTTGAAAGAGTGATGACAAAACTCTCTACACTTTCATCGAAATATACATCAGAAACGACAATTTCGTTTGGACGTTCCATCGCTTGTTTGTACCATTCGCGGGTACGAGGATCGTAGCCAGCGGGAATAACACCATCAGACGGATAAAAAGTAGTACCTTTTCCGTAGTATGTAGCAATAATATCACTACGACTTTCGGCAGTAATAATGAGCTGATTGATTAAATCTTGGCTACGTGTTTTGTCTGCCGGCAACGTCGTTTTGCTCAATGTTTCTACAATATGGGCGTACTCTTCGTAAGTTTCATCCAGAAGACCATTGATTACAGTCGTTTTATTTTCGATGTCCCGCATAAAGTTAGCGGTCATTTCACGTTGGATAATGAAGCCTAGTGAAACAAAGACGACAAAAACAGGTACTGCAACACATAAGATGAGCACGCTACTGAGTACTGTACCTAGCTTTTTGTTATGTAGTGATTTTTTAATTCTATTCACAGTAAATCTCCTTGTTTGAAAAGTATGACAATCAAATTATTATTGTAATCTAGTTTTTTGATTTGAGGAAGTGTAAATTATACTAGGGAAATATGTAACATTAAAGAAAAATAGATGAAATCAGATAAAAAAGCAGCTGCGTAACGACCGTATCTACGGCGCTTGACAGCTGCTTTTTGACTCAGATTAAACTTTCCGCAAAAGATGTTTTTTCACTACTTTGCGGTCTATGTTTACGAACGAGGAGAAGTGCAAAGGAGAATAAGATTGTTAACACTATACCCGCAATAAATGCAGCTTGCATCGCTGTGATTAATCCTTCTTTCATCTGCTCAGAAACACTACTTTGAATGGAGTTAATTTCCGTCTCGATGCGTGAAATTTCTTTGTTCACTTTTGCTTGAACAGCGTTTTGTACTTCTTTAGGAATGCTGATGTTGTTTGGTAATGTTTTTTGTACAGTTTGTAATGCACCTGCTAACATTTGTTGCTTAGCTTCTGTTGTAAGCGTAAATGGCTTTAATTGCTGTGATTGGCCAATATTTTGATCTTGCAAAGCTTCTACTTTATTTTGTAACTTTTCAGCAAGAGCAGGAGGTAAATTAGCTTCTTTAATTTTTGGTAGCGAAGACTGAATGACGTCTGCTGTATTACTATGCAAATTACTCAGTGTGATTGCAACAAAGAGTGCGACACCAATTGCACCACCTACGTTTCGTGCGGTTGCGAAAATACCAGAACCGAGTGAGACATGGTGTTCTTCAACAGAGGAAGTACTTACACCAACGCTTGTAACCATTAATGTTCCAAGACCTGTTCCTAACACACACATAACCAAAATTAAGTAACTCAATGAAGTGTCCGTATCGATTGTATATAACAAACCATAAGCGATGGTGGAAGAAACATAGCCGATAAGCATTGGGACGAAATAGCCAATTTTGTCCATCATCCGTCCGATAAGCGGTGCAACAATTAACATAATACCCGAAAGCGGCGTGATGAGAAGAGATGCAGTAATCGTGTCATACCCCTTTACTTGTGTTAAGAAAATGGGCAGTAAAATTAGCGTTCCCATTAAAAGTGCGCCTCCGAGGAAGTTTGCGAGTACCCCACCTACATAAGCTTTATTTTTGAAAATGGAAAAATCGACAAGTGGCTCTTTCGTTCGTTTTTCAATAATGATAAAAGCAATTGCCGAGAGAAGTGCACCAGCAAAGTATGTGAAAATCTCGAATGAAGTCCAGCCGAAATCTTCCCCTTTTAAGATGGCGTATGTAAGTAAATAGAGGGAAGCGCTAAGTGTTAGTATGCCAAACAAATCAAAAGAAAAAGATTTGCGGATGTCGGTATGATGTTTGAATGCGAATAAAACAAAAGGAAAGGCAAGAATGACAATCGGTACATTGATGTAAAAAATCCAGCGCCAATCAATATATTCAGTGAGTAAGCCGCCGATTGTTGGTCCAAGCGCGACAGCTAGAGCACCGATTGCGCCCCAAATGCCCATTGCCATACCGGTTTTTTCGGGTGGGACAGCAGTCCGTACGAGCATCATACTCGTTGGAATAATCATTGCACCACCAATTCCTTGCAAAATACGAGCGATGACGAGTACTTCAATACTCGGTGCAATTCCGCAAAGTAGAGAACTTACTGTAAAAAGTACTAAACCGATTAGAAAGATTTTTACACGGCCAAACATATCTGCAAGTTTACCGAATGTGATGAGTGAGATTGCGAGTGTTAATACAAAAGCATTGATAATCCATGACGCTTCACTTAATTGAATGGAAAAATCATTAATAATGGTTGGAATCGCAATATTTACTACGGTACTGTCTAAAAATACAAGAAACAGTCCTAAACTTACAGCGAAAACTTGTTTAATCCCGCCATATTGAATACTTGACGTCATACTTTTCTCTCCTCTACGATTTAATAGGTGATATGGAATGATTTACGCCATTTGATGCTTTCAATTTTTTTTGGAGAAGCATCTTTAAACGTATAATTCCAAATATTTTCACAACTTCCATGTATAGTATATCTCTTTTTCTACGAAGTTTATACGGTATGTCGATACGTAAACGTTTTTTAATTTTTCTTCCCGCAATAATATCATATGCAGCCCAAGAACTAAGCACTGAAAATAACTCTGCAGTCGGACCGAGTTGTGGAATGCTTGCTTCAGGTGAATTGATCATTTTTTCTGTTACAGGAATCATTTCAATCGGTAAGTCGAGCGGTGAAATGACACGTGATAAAAATTGTAGGGGAGTGAGAGACTCTGGTGAAACCCCTTTAAATTTCCCATCAAGCGGTGCAGATGCTGTACGATAGTCATAGATTTTGAGTAATTGTGTACCAGCAATATCATAGCCAGAAATGACTGTGCGCCTTTGTTTCCATGCTTCCTCATGAAGCAACATTTTGATTTCTAGTGCCTTTTTCTCTGTAATATCGACCCCATCAATAACAACATCACTTGCACCGACGAAATAATGAATGTTTGTCTTCGTGATTCCATTCAACAGTAAATCACATTGCGTATTGGGATTTATTTCTTTTACTCTGTTCCAAATGGCGAATGCTTTGTTTTCACCGATATTAGATAAAGTTGCTTGCTGACGATTTAAATTATTCAGTTCAAAAGTACTTGGTTCAGCTAATATTATTTTTTGGACACCAAGTCGAACGAGCGTTTCAACTGGTGCGCCACCAATACTCCCACATCCGGCAAATCCAATTTTTGCATTTTGTAATGCGCATTGATCTTCTTTGGAAACGAAAGGGAAATTTCGGACCGTAAGTTCCTCATATGAAAAGTCTTTTTCCTCTGTACTTGGTGGTACGATTTCTAAAACATCTTGTACACGACGACGCGGTGTTTTTGATGGGACATGTTTCGTCGGATAACCGAGTCGGAAAAAGTTGATGACGTACGGCGTCGCGTCATAGTCAAAATGATGTTCTAATTCATTAGCTAAAGAAGTTGCTTCCTTTTGAAACTGTTCTGGCAATGCATGAAAATAATGTCCATTCTTCATATAATTTAATTCGCAAACAGCGCTATGCGGTTGCATACCAATGCCAAGTTCTGTTGTGCGCAAATTAATTTTTTGAAAAACCTCTCCGCCTCGAACATAATCCATCCGCTCACCTGTATTCGAAGTTAAAAAACAAACTACAGGTGAACTTTCTATGAGTAACGTCTCCTGGATGTGTGAAAGGATTCGGGCATAGCCGAATGATCGGAAAAAGTTCATGAAATGCCAATTCATTCCGATTTTTGCAAACTTCGCAAGGAGCGAAGGAATGAAAAAGTGTTCAAGTGGCAAGCCGTCACGATGTTGTGCACAGTCATTTGAATCAAAACGTAAGAAGCGATACAATTCGCGATGCGTCTCTTCATGCCCAAACTTCATACGTCCCGCGAGGCCCGCGATTTTTGCTAATTTCTTAATCGCATGCTGTTCGGTAATGATATGTAGTGTACAGTTCTGATTTGTTGCGATTGTTTGAAGTTCACTTAATATTTCAGGTGAAATCGCTTGTTGCTTGTAAGGTGAGCGGTTAAAAGTCCGATTTGCTACAGTTTGTAGTCGATGGTCTGTTGTGTGTGTCTCTGATTTTTGAAATGTGACAGTAGCCATTCGATTTTTTTCTGTTGAATTAGTTAACCATTGAATGGATGGAACATAGCCTTCTGAAGCTGCTGCGATTTCTAAATTTACAGCGAGTGCACCGAATGCAATCATCGATTCGTGTTCGTTCGGATCTAATTCTTTTTGAACACTTCGGCTCGCGTCTTGAAAAATTGTTAACGTGTTGTCTTTCCATTCAAATTTCCACCCTTGCACATTATGTGGGGAAGGGGCGAGCGTTGTGTAGTAGAGTATACGTTCGAGAATATTTTGCTTCATCATAATTTTTTCTCCTTTTTCAACCGACACCAGGCGGTATTTCTTTATAAAAATTTTCAATTAACTTCTCAAAGGTTTGATGGTTCATCGTTTTTTTGTTTTCTGTTTGCTCTTGATGCTCCCGAACTACATCCATTTCAAGTAGAGCAAACCGTTTAATGTGTTTATTTGATTCAATATTTCGATTCATCGTATGGATGATGTCGCAATAGTATCTGCGTACATCTAAATGAATACTAAGCTGTTTATTTGATAAATGTAGTAAGTCAGACTGATTTGATTGTGCGAGCATTGTTCGCAGTCTATCAAAGTTCGGAATGATTAAAGCAGAATAGTATTCACGATGGTGTCCACAAAGATATGCGTGTAAAATAATTGCTTGATGATTTAAGTTTTTTTCTAGTGAGTGTGCAACAAACGCCATAAGTCACCTCAAAATTATGTGTGCTTTTAAAGCACAGGATTTTTTTCTAAATCTAAAATATAGTACGTTGGGTTGCAGATTGGTTGAACAATTGAATGGCAAATCGTACAATCACGCATGAGAATTCGGTAAATATTTGGATGGGTTTTTTCTGTTAATGGTGTGAATTTTTTTCTTTTGTACAATAAAATTGCTGGATTGTGTTGGTCCACTTTGAGCCCAATGAGCGTATGATGGTGCTGTGATGATTTTAGGGCCAATGCTTTGCAAATCTGATTGAACACTGTGAAAGAGCGATTTCGTTCATCTACTAAAAGGGATTTGATTTCTGAAAATCCCTCGCGTGGAATGAGAGCGACACATCCAATGATAGCTTCGTCGCTCTCGACTTTTAGGAAATGATCCACATGAAGTTTGACAGACCCATAATTCATATCATGTTCTTTTAATAATGCAACAATTTTATCTACATCAGAATGTGTAATGGAACTGATTTTCAATTTCTCTGACAGAATTACTACCACTTTGTTCACCCTTTTTTCTACGTTTGCTTAATTTGAAGATATTTTCAAACGTTTAGTAGTGAAAAACGTCGACGGAATTTCACGTTTTCATCATACCTTGCAGCGATTGCGTCGTAAATTGGGTTATTTTCATGCATTTTTACGATGAAAAATGGAGAAAAAAATAAGACAGACTATTCTTATTGTTAGGTAAGTGGTAATGTTAAGGATGGATAATATGAATACATATCAATAGGGGTGTTTAGACTATGATTTCAGATGGGAAATTAATTCAGTACTATCGTAAAAAGAATGGTTTGTCACAGAAAACGTTGTGTGAAGGCATATGTTCGATTACACATCTAAGTAAAATTGAAAACGATGAAACAAAGGTAGCGGATGAGACGATTGCATTGTTTTTCGAAAGGTTAAACATTGTTCCAAGTGAAGATTATCTGTTGAGCGAAAAATTAGAGCAAACGCTTACTTTATTTCGGCAAATGCTCGTTGCGAATGATTTTAAATCTGCAAAACGTTATAAAAATGAACTAGTGAAATACAGTGATTTTCCCTACTTATATGAAAACATTACATACTTCCTCATCAATGCAAAATACGCCTTGTTAACGGAAGATTACAAAAAATTTGAACGTATTTTAAAGAAAATCCCACAAAATGACGAAAAAATAACCCAATTTCAAAAAGACTATCGCTCCCATATACTAGGGATATACCACATCAAGAAGCTCGATTTTACTTCAAGTCACCAACTCCTACATACAATTGACGTTCAAAATTATTCAAATAAGGAAATTCATTATCATCTGGCCATTGCGAATTATTATTTAGGAAACTTAGTCAACGCATATGAACATGCGTTGCAGGCGAAGCAATTTTTTCTTGATCAGCAATATTTCACAAAGTTACTGCACACAGAGCAACTGATTCTGATGTTAGTCGAAGATGAAATTGTATGCATTGATCAACTAAAAGAACGCTATGATCGATTGATTGATCTTGCAGTACGCCTTGAGGAACGTAAAAGTATCCAGACTCTAAATCATAATTTAGCCATTCAATATTTTAAGCGCAGACGATATGACCTTGCTATTGAATTTTTTGAAACGGCAATTAGTACAAAAACAAAGAGTTCACCAGACAAGCAAATTAGCATGCTCTATTTCTTGTTTTGCTGGAGAAATTTGAGGAAACCTGTGGATGCCCGTATTGTAGCCTTAATAGAAAATGCGATGAAAAATGCAAAAGAAGAGAACGATGAACATTATTACCTTCTTACATTTTTGTATATGGACTATTTTAGTGCTGAAGAAAGTACGGAAAGCGAACGATGTTCACTCGTTGTGAAGCATATCATTCCTAATACGATTCAGAGTGCGTTTCTCGATTTTTTTGTTGATTGGTTATTTGAAGTGGAAGAGAAAATCAGTCCAGACGACCAGGTATATCATTTAATCGGATTACATTATCTTAACCAAAGAAAAGGGAGAAAAAATCGATGAAAAAATTATTGTATGTTGCGGCATTTACGCTTGTATTGTGTGGGGCATTATCTACGTTTCAAGGAAAAGAATCGGCGACACCTAATGGGAAGTTACCGCCGCCTGTTCGCTGGATGTCACACGCTTTTTAGTACGTAATTCAAGACAAGACGGTATACAATATAATTTACAAAATCTATCAAATTTCTTCATACTCCATTTACACTCAGCATGTACAATGAACGCATCAAGGGAGAAGGATGTGTTGAGATGTTTCAATTTGATCGCTGTTTCAAAGTATTTTCAGATGAATATGCCGTAGATTGGTTTACACTTTTTGCACCTGAGATTGCACAAAACTATGAGATTGGTGTTTTAGAAGGAAAAGAAACAATCCAACTACGACTCGGAGAAGAGTATTTCGCAGAAATTCCAGCAA
>JBOFGC010000216.1:0-9149 GCA_051648945.1 Bacilli bacterium | reverse complement strand
TTAACGCGACCATCAATACTTCGATGAATGGTACGGAGAAAGGCAACGTAGACTCCCGTGGAATCAGGCGGAAACGTGTGACCCCACAGGAGCAGCTTTTCCGCGACGAGGAGGCACAGTGCCGCCCCACAGGAAAGCGGAGTTGCCTGGCGTAGTACCCCAGTTCCGCACAAACATACGCGAGCCACCACTTATTTTCATAGAACATACACATGAAACGCGAGCGTAGCCTTTTTCACAACCCATCGATGAAAAGTTTGAACGCGACCATTAACACTTCGATGAAGGGTACGGAGAAAGGCAACGGAGACTCCCGTGGAATCAGGCGGAAACGTGTGACCCCACAGGAGCAGCTTTTCCGCGACGAGGAGGCACACGGCCGCCCCACAGGAAAGCGGAGTTGCCTGGCGTAGTACCCCAGTTCCGCACAAACATACGCGAGCCACCACTTATTTTCATAGAAAATTCTACAAATCAACGCAAAAAGGCGCCCCACTAGGATGCGCCTTTTCCATCTTCAAAAAATCCACTCACTTCTCATTCAGCCACAACACCAATCGCTCCGCACAATTCTCCTTCGAATCCGCCACAAACCGAACCTCTCTCGACTCATCAATAAAATAATGTGCATTCTCATGTGTCACTAAAGACTTCGCACTATTCGCAATAATAGCATCACACCCTGAAGAATCCAATCGAACTGACGCACGTGCAACTAATTCTTCCACACATTCTGTACTTTCCAATTTAAATCCAACGACGTAGGCTTCTTTGTTCCAAGTTTTAATTTGAGACAGAAGCTTACATGCCTTTTTAAAATGAATGATTGGCTCTATATCACTTGAAATTTTTTCTCCTTGTGGAATAATAGTACCTTTTGCATCCGTAATTTTTTCAACAGTCCAATCACTAATTGCTGCTGTCATCACTACATAGGGGTTCTTATGTTGTTGAACAACTGTACGAAGCTTATTTTCTAAATCTTCTACGCCATAAAAAAGTTGTTGCGTTAATTTTTTATGTTCTGGAAGGGTTTGAGCAAAATAGCCATGTAGTAAAGTGACATGCCAACCTTCATCTATTGCAATTTGTGCAATGAATGCGCCGATATGACCACGCGCCATATTTGTATGTCCTCTTACATCATCCCACTGTTCAAGTGTGCCGCCACTTGTTATTACTAAATGTTTCATTCTACGTTGACGTATGAACCTTTCTTCATACTTCCTCCAATCCAATCTCAGTACTTATGTTAATTATACAATATTGTTACAAACTTTCTAGTACAGTCGAATTTTACGGAAAACTTTAGGCAAAAGATAAGCATATTTTTTACGAATGGTGTATAATATAAATTAATAATAGTTTCTAAGGAGAGTGTTTTCAGTTGGACAGTAGCGCCATATGGAGCGATACAATTTTACCACTTGTTGCTTTAGTTATTTTTGTAGGGGTCCCTATTTGGGGTATGATGTTTCTTCATTTTACAGAGCAACGTAAAAAGCAAACCAAACACAAACATTCAAAAATGTCGCATACAATTTTCGCAGACAAATAGTTGGTGACGAGCTGTTCGCCCATCTATTTTAATGCGCGAACAAAAAGAGTTGTTCTAAACGTCCACATGAGACGATTAGTAGCAACTCTTTTCATTTTCCCATCATTCGCTATTCAGCGTAGATTCTTGGTTTTTCAACCACGATTCTTTAATTAGCCCATATTGATTCACATTATAAAATGAATGCCCAATTTTTTCCGCTCGTTCTAACGTTGCTTCATACGACCAACCGAGTGATACAGCTAACGCGTTACTTCTTCTATTTTCAAGTGCAGCACGAAATTCAATACGTTCCATCCCTCGCTCTAAAAACAAATAACGCAGAAAGCCATTTAAAAAATGCTTCATTGTCCCTTTTCCTTGTTCAGACTGCGCTAACCAACAACCAATACTACAACTTCCATTATTCACATCAATATATTGTGCACTAATCATCCCAACAACTATTCCGTCTCTTTTTAAAACAAAACTCTCTTGTATGCCAACCATATCACGAAGCACAATCCAAGAGGATACGAGTGTTTCAACAACTTGAACATTTTGTACATAGCGTATCCAATGTAACCACTCGCTCAAATGCATCTCGTTATTTCGAATACACCAATACAGTTCTTCAACATGATATATTTGTAACTTTTCTGCACTCAAATCAGTACGCAACAACTACACCACCTACTTTCCTATAAAAATAGAGTACGTGTGTAAAAACAAAAAAAGAACTTGTTGCCATTTTGACAACAAGTTTCAGATTAATTTTTATAGTCGTAGGCATGTTCTTGACGCAACATAAACTGTTGTTTTACCTTTAAAAAATGCTCCAAATAGTGAAGCAGACCACGCAATGCCGCACGCGATTCAAATTCGTCACGTGTTTCTGGTAAAGGCATCGTTTTAAACGTCCGTTGTAATTCAAGTAAAGAATGCGTTTGTTCAATAGGGTTATTGTCTTCATGGAAACTTACGGCGATTTCTTCAATCAAATTTTTTACCATTTCCGTTTGTACATACTGATCACGAATCGCCGGAAAAAATGTACTCATCTCTTTCAGAATATAGTATTGCTTTTCCCTCATTCCGAAGTATTCATTAAAATAACTACTTCGCCCTGAAAGCACATTCCCTGCATGTAATGTTGCTAATGACTGCGCTTCCTGAAGATGTTCATTCATTGTGTGCAAATAATAGGAAAACGTACTGTCTGTTCCTCGTCCCATCACATTCACCATTTCAATAAGTAAGTTACGAATATCTTCATCTAACTTTCTTTGCATAGAACGCACTTGTTTTTCTTGATTGGGATAATATAGGTTAACAAGTAGCGCAACACCAATTCCAATTAGAATAATCATTACTTCGTTTACTAACAATTCAACCGTCACTTTTTGACCAAAATAGAAATGCGTAACGATAACAGTTGCAACAACAACGCCCTCTTCAAACTTTAATCGGGCTGCAATCGGAATAAAGATAAGTAAGAATAATCCGAAGACTAAACCCGAATAACCGAGTGTCAAAAATAACATTGCACTAATAATGATGGCAATAAAACTAGAACTCATTCGTATAAGTGCCAATTCATACGATCTTTGTTTCGTACTTTGAATACTTAAAATTGCAATTATCGGTGCTACTGTATAATTTTCAAGACCAATTCCTTGACCTATAATGATACTAAGTGTAGCGGCAATCACGGTTTTTAATGTCCGATAGCCAATTTTCATAATACACACTCCTACTATATTTCAATAATTCGTTTCTAGGACTAGCTCATCCCTTTAGGAATGTTATATGATAGAACTAAGAATTGCAAGAAAGAAGGGACTATTATTGTGAAAAAACTTATCGCAGGATTACTTATCGTGATTTGCGTCATTTTTATATGGAATTTACGTGTACCAAGTATTCTATTAAACGAGCAATCTTTTTCCTTGTCCGTTGAACTTAGAAAACAATATATGCGCACATTTGCATCTACAGACCATCCGCCTAGCTATACTATAGAGAACGTACCGCACATTGCTCAACTACCCGAACTTCCTAGAGGATGTGAAGTAACAGCACTTACAATGTTACTACATAGTAAAAATATTACACCTGACAAAATGGAATTAGCTGAGAAAATTACAAAAGTTCCGTACGAACAAGTTGGCATTTACGGTGATCTAAATGAAGGCTTTTCAGGTGATATGTATTCATTCGAAACAAAAGGGCTTGGTGTGTACGTCGGTCCCATCGAAGAATTAGCGAAGAACTATACATCGAACATTAACAATCTTACCTTGGCACCTTTTGAAGCATTGCTGCACCAAGTTTCACAAAACAACCCTGTTTGGGTCATTTCTAACGTGACATTCAGTCCATTAAATGCTGAACGCTTTCAAAAGTGGGAAACAAAAAACGGGACATTACGGGTTACGCGTGCCATGCACGCTGTTGTTATCGTAGGTTACACAGAAAATGAAGTGATTATAAATGACCCCCTTAGCTCTTCAGGGTATACTGCTGTAAACCGGGAGCAATTTGAAGATGCTTGGATTGAAATGGGACAACAAGCGCTAACCATTTCCTGATAATTATTAAATCAGCGGAGAATGATTACAGCGGTGCAATTTCACAGTTGTAATCATTCTATGCTTAAAAAAAAGAAAAAAATCCTGAATAGTACTGAACTAAAAAGTTCAACATTACCCAAGATTTCCTTCCCTTTATTTAAATTACTTGAAATTCTTCAAAAGGTTCGCCATTTCAATCGCCGCAGTCGCCGCTTCCCAGCCTTTGTTTCCTGCTTTTGTTCCTGCACGTTCGATCGCTTGTTCAATATTTTCTGTTGTCAACACGCCGAAAATAACGGGAACGCCCGTCGTTTCATTCACACGGTTCACACCTTTTGCCACTTCATTACAAACATAATCATAATGCGATGTCGCACCACGGATGACTGTTCCTAACGTGATTACTGCATCATATTTACCTGATGTTGCCATCTTTTGTGCGATTAACGGAATTTCAAATGCGCCTGGTACCCAAGCAACGTCAATATCTTCACTTTTCACACCATGACGAACAAGTGCATCTTGCGCGCCACCAAGTAGTTTACTCGTAATAAATTCATTAAAACGTCCAACAACAATCCCAACTTTTAAATCCGTACCTACTAAATGTCCTTCGAAAATCATGTCTGTATCCTCCATTGATTAGTGACTGTTGTTTAAGTTCAACATATGTCCTAATTTTTTATATTTTGTTTCAAGATATTTTTCATTTTCTGCTTTTGTTGGCATTTGAAGAGCCACTCGTTCTAAAACTTCTAAATCATAGCCATTCAATCCTTTAATTTTTCGAGGATTGTTTGTTAGTAAACGCATTTTACTTACACCTAAATCTTTAAGAATTTGGGCACCAATGCCATACTCACGCAAATCTGCTGCAAAACCAAGATGAGCATTTGCTTCAACTGTGTCGTAGCCCGCTTCTTGTAGTTTATACGCTTTTAGTTTGTTAATTAAACCTATGCCACGGCCTTCTTGGCGCATGTACAATAACACACCTGCTTCACTTGCTTGAATTTGTGCAAGTGCCGTATGTAATTGTGGTCCGCAATCACAGCGAAACGATCCGAAAACGTCACCTGTCAAACATTCTGAATGCACGCGTACGAGCGGTGCTTCTGCAGCTGCTACATCACCTTTAACAAGTGCAACGTGCTCTTTGCCATCAAGTAGTGACGTATAGCCAACCATTGTCCACTCACCAAATTCACTCGGTAATGTAATATCTACTTCGCGATGAATTAATCGTTCGTTTTTGCGACGATAACTAATTAAGTCTTGAATCGTGATCATTTTCATCTCATGCTTTTCACAAAAAACAGTTAAATCTGGGACACGTGCCATCGTGCCATCATCATTCATGATTTCACAAATGACCGCAGCAGGTGTCATTCCACATAAACGTGCAAGATCTACTCCCGCTTCTGTGTGCCCTGTCCGCTGAAGTACGCCGCCTTTTTTGGCGACAAGTGGAAAAATGTGACCAGGTCGTTTGAAATCAGCTGCTACTGCATCTGGTGCGATCATTTTTTGAATGGTAAACGAACGTTCGAACGCACTAATTCCCGTCGTTGTTTCATTATGATCAACACTTACTGTAAACGCCGTTTTATGCGCATCGGTATTGTTCGTAACCATCGGATGAAAAGACAATTTGTTTGCAAGTGACTCTTCAATCGGTACACAGATTAAACCTCTGCCAAATGTTGCCATGAAGTTTATGTTTGCTGGCGTTGCCCAATCTGCTAGACAAACGAGGTCGCCTTCATTTTCACGGTCTTCATCGTCGCAAACGACAATGATTTTTCCTGCTTTCAAATCTTCGAGTGCATCTTCTATTTTCGAAAACATATGTAATCCTCCTTAGCTAAGATAGCCGGCTGTTCGTAAAAAAGTTTCATCGATTCTTGACGACTTACTTTCTTTCTGCGGCTCTACTTGTAGTAGACGTTCTACATACTTTGCAATAGTATCAAATTCTAAATTCACAGCATTGCCAACAACTTTTTGACCAAGCACTGTACTCATCTGCGTGTGCGGAATTAATGAAACTGTTAAACTTCCTGGACTTTGATCGAAAATTGTTAAACTTGTACCATCTACGCAAATCGAACCTTTTTGAATTGTATAACGGCTCCATTGTTGATCGAATGCAATGGTATAATAAACCGCATTTTGTACTGCTTTTTTTTCAATAATTTTACCAACAGTATCTACGTGACCACTAACAATATGGCCACCAAAGCGACTGTTGGCACGCATTGCTCGTTCTAAATTAACAGAACTACCAACAGAAACGGCAGCTAAGCTCGTTGATTTGAATGTTTCTGGCATCACATCTACACTAAAATACTGAGGAGTAAATGCCGTCACTGTGAGACATATTCCGTTAACAGCGATACTATCCCCTACTGTAACATCTTCGAGAACTTTTTGTCCTGAAATTTGCAATTGAAGGGTTTGACCACTAGCGTTTATTCTTTTAATTGTACCAAGTTCTTCTACAATACCAGTAAACACTATTCCAACTCCTTCATGTTTCGATAGATTAATTGTACATCAGATTGGTGTACAATGACATTTTTAAGTTTCAACACTTCGCTCTCTTGCATACTTGCAATATTTAAACTATCTGTCCAACCTAATGAATTCCCACCTAAAAGTTTACTTCCTATATAAACATGCAATTCTTGCCAAAGTCGTTCCCGTAAAAACATCGAATGCATACTACTGCCACCTTCTACATACACACTTACAATGTCTCGTTTTCCTAAACACTGTAGAATTTGCTGTGCTGTAAATTGATCATACGCTAACGTCTCGACTTCAACACCTTTGTCACGTAACATCGCAATTCGGTCTTCGTTCTGATTGTTTGCAGTAATCACAATCGTCTGTGCAGCTTGGTCAGAATATACTTTACTATCAATTGGGGTCTTTAAAGAGCGATCGATGATTATCCGAATCGGTTGCCTATTTGTTTCATTTAATCGAACAGTAAGCGATGGATTGTCTATACAAACTGTACCTGCTCCAACTAAGATACCATGATGCTTCGCTCTATCTATGTGAACACTTTCACGAGAGGCAGCCGATGTAATCCATTGACTACTTCCATCAGAAGCTGCAATTTTACCATCAATTGTACTTGCACTTTTCAACGTAACAAAAGGCAATCCTGTCCGCATGAAATGAAAGAAATGCGCATTCAATGCATCCGCTTCTTCTTTACACAATCCGATTTCTGTTTCAATGCCATTTTCGTTCAAAATGGCAACCCCATTTCCACTTACTTTCGGGTTTGCATCTGTCGTAGCTATAAATACTTTCTTCACCCCAGCATTCACTAACGCATTTGCACATGGCGGTGTTCGACCAAAATGACTACATGGTTCAAGCGTCACATACGCTGTTGCACCTTTTGCATTTTCACCTGCCATTGTAAGGGCATGTACTTCAGCATGTGGCGTACCTACTTTCAAGTGCGAACCTATGCCAACAATTTGTCCATTTTTTACAATGACACAGCCCACAGTTGGATTGGGAAAGGTTTGCCCATCCATTGCTTTGGCCATTGAAAGAGCAAGCTGCATATAGTTTTCATCTCGCACGAAATCACCTACTATTCCTCATTTTTGTCCATTATACTGTAAAAGTTTATATTTTTCTATCCATTGATATTCCTCTAATTTTTGAATTTTCTAAAAAATACCTTTTTACTGTTTACAAGATAATGATTCTCAATTACAATAAGTGTGAGAATCATTATCAAATCAATTAGGGTGATCACTATGAAACTAGCACAATTAAAAGAACGCGAAAACGCAATCGTAAGCGACTGTTCCGCACTTTGTCCTTTTCTTCAAAAACGACTACAAGATTTTGGTGTTCGTGAAGGTTCTGCGATTGAAGTTGTTCGCAAACAGCCATTTAAAGGACCGTTACAATTAAATATTGACGGCATGAATATTTGTTTACGCTATGCTGATTGTCAGCAAATATATATTGAACACGGAGAACATAGCAAATGAATTATGGTTTAATTGGTAATCCGAATACAGGAAAGACGACACTCTTTAATCAGCTTACCGGCTCGTATGCGTATGTTGGAAATTGGAGTGGCGTAACTGTTGAAAAAAAAATTGGTACACTCAAACAAAATAAAGGGCAACTCACTGATTTGCCTGGTATATTTTCATTAGAACCTTACTCAAGTGATGAACGTGTTGCCATCGATTTCTTACTCAATGATACGTATGATGGCCTTGTCAATATTGTCGATGCTTCTCAACTTACTCGAAGTTTGCGACTTACTTCTCAACTCATTGAGAGTGGCATTCCTTTTGTCGTTGGATTGAACATGACGGACGTTGCAAGAAAAAAAGGCATTCTCATTGATTCGGATGCGTTATCACGTAAACTGCAACAACAAGTTTTTCCGATTATTGCACGAAATGGTTATGGTTGTGAAACACTTCTCAAAGATGGTCTACAGCAATCTCTTAGAAGTACGCAAACTATTTCTTATGATTTATTACTTGAACAATGGCTTGAGAAAATTCAGGTACATTTAAAACATAGTACAGTATCTACTCGTTTTTTAGCGGTACAACTGTTACTTAGCAATCCAGCTGTGCATGAACATATTAAACAAACACACCAAAACTGCACAGACATTTTCGCACTGGTCAATCAATGTATGAACAGTTTCCCAGAAGGTGAAAAAGGTGTACGAAAACAGATCGAAACAGCACGCGAAAAATGGATTGATGATGTTGTATCTTCCGTTACCGTTGTCGAAGCAGCTTCTGCTAAAAGTTTACAAGATAGTTGGGACCGTTTAGCTACCCACCCTATTTTAGGTATACCCATCTTTTTAGGTCTTTTATATTTTGTTTTTAAACTTACATTCACTTGGGTTGGTACACCACTATCAGATGTGTTTGATGGTTGGTTAACAGGTCCTTTCACTTCATTCGTGGAATCTACGCTACAAGCTGTAGGTGCAGAACCTTTCCTAATGGATTTAGTTTTAAATGGTA
>JBOFGC010000215.1:0-2833 GCA_051648945.1 Bacilli bacterium | reverse complement strand
CAATCAACGTCTCTTCAGATAATGAAATTACAGAAATTTATGGGGACATGTATTTGATTTCTGACGTGTCACAGTTAGAGCCAAAGGAGGGCCAGTATCAATTTGTAGTTGCGGCACCAATAAAAAATAAGGGAGACGCAGTACGTTTTCTATTTGCTGATGATGGAGACGGTCTCGGTTATGGGTGGATTGAAGGAAAAGAAGAACAATACTATCAAAAAAAATATGGTAAACGTATTGGAGAAGGGTATCGATTCATTTATTACAAACTGAAAGAAATGAATAATGCCAAGCCTAAGATTATTGGTGCATATCGTTCCTATACATATGATTTTAGGGACATGTTGTGGGACATTGTACTAGTAAAGGAGGCGTGAGTATGAACACGCTCATCAAACGCGCAAAACAAGGCGACAAAGATGCACTTACTGAACTTATTGTTCTAAAAGAAACCGAATACTATCGTCTTGCGTACAGCTATATGCGCAATTCCCATGATAGTAGCGATTGCTTGCAAGAAATGATCGTTACGCTCTATACAAAAATCGAGACGCTTCGAAACGAGGAGATGTTCTACTCATGGAGCAAAAGTATTCTTGTGAACATATGTAAAAACCAACTAAAAAAACAAGGGAGAGAACAGTTAACAGAAAATACAGCAGAACTAGCTGGTGGGTGTACATGGACGGGGGAAAGTGAAGTCCGGATGCAGGTAGAACAGTGTCTAGACCGATTATCTGCAGATCATCAAGATGTTGTGTATCTTCGTTATTCATCGGACTATAAAGTACAACAAATCGCTGAAACACTCGGCATTGCACCAGGAACAGTGAAATCACGTCTGCATGTTGCGTTAGGTAAGCTTGCGGATTGTTTAAGATAAAAAGCGGGGAAAAGGGTACTCCTTTTTCTCGCTTTTTCTTATATAATTAATTTATGTAAAATTTTGAACGTTTTGAAAATTATTAGACTCATATATATAGACGAAGAAATGGGAGGAGGAGGAGTAATGGAAACAGAGCATTATGTTTTAAAATGGTATGAAGAAATCAGAGTGCCCGATGACTTAGAACAATTCATCAAGCAACCACAGCTACCAAAAAAGAAAAATCTGTATCGAAACTACATGATATTTGTAGCAGCAATACTTATGTTCGTAATCGGAACGACAATCACAAGCTATATTGCCGATAAAAAGGCTCCTTTTACTACGAAAAACTTCAAAGAATTAGACTATGATTATGCAGTTAAAACGCTAAAAAAAGAACAGTACTTTCAAACTGTAAATAAAAAAGTTCAGTCAAAGAGAAAAAAAGTTGATATTCAAGGGATTGTATCAGATGGTCGCTTCGTTGCGTTGTTTGTTAAAAATTCTACTCCGAATGAAGAGATTATGCTAGGAGAAGGAAGATTAATCGAAGTGTTATCGAATAAGAAGAACGAGTATATTTACATGTTTACCATACCAAATGAGCCAGATATCCTCAGATTCACTATTGCAGAACAAACAGTAGAAATTGTACCGGATAGAGATAAAATGATGCCGTACTATATAAGTTACAATATAAATGGTCAACGTATCTATGAAATAAGTACTCAATCGGTAGAAGTCGTAATTCGATCTATATCGCATAATGTTCTAGGTACCGTAATTCTGTTTGATGAAATTAATCCTAAGAACAACATTCGTTTTGACAACAATGATTTTTCAATGGATAAAAAAGAAATGATTTATTATACATTCGATTTTGTTCATCCGTCTGTTCGTGATACAAACGCTCGTAATAGACGATATGAAGAAAAAATATGGAATGGGATCAGGCACACACTCTACATCTATCATGAAAATACAAGAGAGGAGGAGATTAAAAGTGGTGCGATCAAAATTCAAATAAAAGAAAATGGAGAAATTAGTAACAGTCAAACAAATAACATTATGTTCATTGAAGAGGGGAGTAAGTAACGATGATTCTTTCAATACGAAAAGCAAAAAAAGGCGATAAAGAAGCACTTACTTCTCTTATTCTCGAACGAAAAGTAGAATATTATCGCCTTGCATATAGTTACATGCGAAACGAAGAAGACGCAAAAGATTGCCTTCAAGATATGATGATAAGTTTGTACAAAGGAATTGGTTCGCTCCGTGAAGAAGTGAAGTTTTACACGTGGAGTAAAACAATCCTCGTGAACATTTGTAAGAAAAAATTAGGGCGAAAAATTACTTTTGTTGATATAGAAGAAAGCAACGACTGTTTATCAATCTGTTCATTTGAAACTAGCTGTCTTTCAAGACTCGATGTTGAACGGTGTATTGATGGGTTGTCGGAAGCGCATCAAGATGTTGTGCATTTGCGTTTTGGTCAAGATATGAAAGTGGAAAGCATAGGCGAAGTGTTAGGCATTGGAGCAGGTACAATCAAATCGAGACTTCACTATGCACTCAGTCAAATACGCAACTGTTTAGGAGGATAGTGAGCATGAAAAACCGATTTGAGCGACTATTGATTGCATTAGGTGTGGTATTTTTATTTGGAAATCTCATACCAAGCATTATTTTAATTGTAAAGTATAAGATTGAGCTATCGAAATATAATACCGACGAAAGGTATCAAGTCATCGACGAGACAGTTGGTGTCGGTGGAGGATTAAAAGTGAAAATAGTAGATATGTTATTTGACGATGAACTTGTCTACATTCAAACTGAAGTAAACAGCCCGTTTCGGATGATTGCAGTACCTTTTACTGTGTCAGGAGAGGGAATTGTACCAGTAAATGTGACAAGAGAACAAATCATATTAAAATACCCAAGAAATGCAGAGAAACTTCAGTTTGT
>JBOFGC010000214.1:0-4281 GCA_051648945.1 Bacilli bacterium | reverse complement strand
AGTGAAAGTCCTGAGCGACGAAGGAATAAGTAGGTGTTCGATTATTACAATGTTATAGAATCACATGTAGAACGATGAAAAAATCAGGAAGAACTCAGATTTTCCTCATCGCCCACCGACTTGATTTTTTTTCGTTGGTACTTACAAGAAAATTTGCTGCTCAAGTAATAATAAATGAAGGTTCATCCCTCAAAAAAAATGCTAAGTATTGGGAAAAAATGTAGTTTTTTCATTATACTACTATATTTTTCTAAAAAAGTATGATATTTTATTAAAGTGATAAATATTTATTATCACGCTAAGAAATATTTATTCGAAAGATGTAGGAGGTGGCATGCAGCTATGCAAAATGATGCAATTTTAGCTACATACAAACCGCTCGTTACATTTATTGCATCAGTCATTGGTGATGTTGGTGAAGTAGTGTTGCATGATTTGTCGCAACCGGAAACGTCAATTGTCGCGATTGAAAATGGGCATATGAGCGGAAGAAAAGTTGGCGATTCAACGACAAACCTTATTTTAAAAATTTTACAAGAAAAATCATATATGACCGAAGATTTCATTGGTAGTTATAAAGCACATGGAATGGACGGACGAACATTTCGTTCTTCGAGTTTTTTTATTAAAAATAAAGAACAAGAATTAATTGGGATGTTATGTGTGAATGTGTGTGTAGAAATGCATTTACAAATGAAAGATTGGTTGGATTCGTTCCTATCTTTTTCATGTAAACAACAAGAAACAGAACCAAATAGAGAGAGAAAAGAAGTAAAGGTACAAGAATATCTCCACAGTTCACCAGAAGACGTATTGCAAAGTACAATTGAACAGACGGTGATCAATTACAACATTCCACCAGAGCGAATGAGTCCGCAAGAAAAGAAAGACATCGTACGCGCACTTCATGACCAAGGTGTATTTTTACTCAAAGGTGGAGTAAACGCTGTAGCGAAACATTTGAAAATCTCTGAACCAACAGTGTATCGCTATCTAAACAAAATCAAAGAGCAACAGGAAGTGTAGCGGAGGATTGGATGAATAAGAATAAGTGGATCCAAGTTTTAGAGAAGGAACTTGTTGTGGCACTTGGTTGTACAGAACCGATTAGTATCGCGTATGCGAGTGCGAAAGCGACAAGTTATACACACGGAGAGATTCAGAAAATCAATGTGAGAGCAAGTCGCAATGTAATAAAAAATGCGATGGCTGTTGGAATTCCTGGCATGCAGAGTACGGGGATTGATTTTGTCGCAGCGCTTGGTGCTGTTGCAGGCGATGCAAGCAAACAATTAGAGGTACTGCAAAATGTTCATGCAACAGCAGAACATGACGCACTACAATTACTTAAGGAAAATAGAGTGACACTTTCAATGGCAGAAGGTAGCGAGGTGTTATTCATTGCCGTAGAAGTAGTGACAGAGGAACGTGTTGTAACAGTTGAAATCTCGGGCAGTCATAGTAATATATCAAAAATCGTTCTGAATGATGAAATCATTGTACAGACGCATAATGAAACAGGTTTTACTACAAAGGATTGTGAAAGACTGAGCATAGAAGAAGCGATTGATTTTGCACTCGAAGTAGATACAACCAAACTAGATATTGTACAACGCAGCATTGATTTGAATAGAGAGATTAGTCATGCTGGTTTAGCACAATCTTATGGCTTAGAAGTCGGCAAAGTCATGCGAAAAAATATAGCGCGTGGGTTGTTAGCGGATGATTTGTGTAGCTATGTAACGAGTGTTACAGCAGCTGGTACGGATGCACGCATGGCGGGGGCAAAAATACCTGTGATGAGTAACTCAGGAAGTGGCAATCAAGGAATTGCTGTCACACTTCCTGTTATTGCAGCTGCGGACAAGCTATGTTCGACGCAAGAGCAATTGATCAGAGCAACAACAATTAGTCATCTCATTGCGATTGTCATCAAAAAACGATTTGGCGTGTTGAGTGCGCTCTGCGGGGTAACGATTGCAGGAGCAAGTGCGGCAGCAGGCATTACCTATTTGCTTGGGGGAAATAAAGAGCAAATGAAATTTGCTGTGCAAAATACACTCGGTAACGTGACTGGGATGCTTTGTGATGGTGCCAAAGCGGGATGTGCGATGAAAGTAGCGACGTGCGCCAGCGCAAGTGTACAATCGGCCATGTTAGCCGCAAATGGTACAGTCATTCAAAGCAGTAATGGTTTTATAGAAGAAAATATTGAACATACAATTGATAACGTTTGCCGATTAGGAAACGTTGGGTCTCCACTTATGGACAAACTCATTTTAGAAATGATGATAAATAAACAAAGCGGAGCGTAATTACAAGGAGGAGTAACAATGGATTTAGCATTGATTAGTTTAAACATGATCGTTATGGCAATTATGGTTGCTGTACTTTATCGCATGCAAAAGAAATATGTTTCATTTACAAAACGTGTGTTCACAGGTCTCGGACTTGGGATAGCATTTGGATTTATACTGCAATTTGCATTCGGCTCAAACAGTGAAGTCGTTTCAACGTCGACAGATTGGTTTGATCTTATTGGTGGCGGTTATGTTCGTCTACTAAAAATGATTGTAACCCCACTCATTCTCGTATCAATCATTAGTGCAATTACGAAACTGAAATCAGGTAAAGGGTTAGGGAAAATGAGTGCGGCAATTATCGGTGTGCTCGTATTCACAACGCTAATCTCAGCAGGTGTTGGTATTTTTTCAGCAAACTTATTTGATTTAAGTGCAGAATCAATTACAGCAGGTGACGCAGAAGCAAGTCGCGGTGAACTATTAGAAAATAAATTAGACGAAGTAGAAAGCTTATCCATTCCACAAAAGATGTTGGAATTTATCCCGACCAATCCATTTGAAGACATGACAGGCGCACGTTCAACGTCAACGCTTGGTGTCGTAATTTTCGCAGCATTTGTCGGTGTCGCTGCACTACAAATTCGTCGTAAAAAGCCAGAAGCGGCAGAAACATTTACGAAAATGGTAGAAGCGTGTTATGCAGTCGTCATGCGGATCGTAACACTCATTTTACGACTTACTCCATATGGGGTGTTAGCGTTAATGACAAACACAATCGCACGAACGAATGTCGAAGGAATACTCAATTTATCAACGTTCGTTATCGCGTCGTATGCAGCCATTATCATTATGTTCGTTGTTCATGCATTACTCATTACCTTAGTTGGCTTAAACCCAATTACATTTTTTAAGAAAGCATTGCCAACACTATCATTTGCGTTCACTTCACGCACAAGTGCAGGTGCAATTCCGATGAACGTCAAAGCACAAACATCAAAACTTGGTGTAAGCGATGGAGTTGCAAACTTTGCAGCATCGTTTGGTGCATCCATTGGCCAAAACGGCTGCGCAGGTATTTATCCAGCGATGTTAGCAGTGATGATTGCACCAACAGTAGGAATTGACCCGCTTGACCCAGGTTTCATTCTTCAACTCGTAGTCATCGTAGCAATTAGTTCATTCGGTGTAGCAGGTGTCGGTGGCGGTGCAACGTTTGCAGCACTCATTGTACTTTCAGCAATGAATTTACCGGTTGGACTCGCAGGCCTTTTAATTTCGATTGAACCGTTAATTGATATGGGACGTACAGCGTTGAACGTAAGTGGTTCAATGACAGCAGGTGCTGTTACAGGAAAACTTTTAGGTGAAATCGATATGGAGACATACAACAATCCAAAAATCGCAGAAGATAGCGAAGACGAAGAATAACATCATTTTTGAAAACAGGAAGCTTGATTGTTTGAATAACAGTCGGGCTTTGTTTTCATTCTATAGAAGGAGAATGTAAGATGAAAATTGTAATTATAGGTGGCGTGGCAGCGGGAATGAGTGCCGCGGCAAAAGCAAAACGAAATATGCCAGAAGCTGAAATTGTCGTATACGAACGTTCTGAAATCGTGTCGTTTGGTGCATGTGGTCTTCCTTATTATGTGGGTGATTTCTTTCAAGACGAAAATCAAATGATTGCACGTACAGCCGAACAGTTCTCGGCAAGTGGTATCGAAGTGAAAACAAAGCATGACGTACTTGCAGTCGATGTGAAACAGCAACAACTCGAAGTGAGAGATATTGAAAACAACACAACGTTTACAACGAAATATGACACTTTAATGATTGCTACAGGCGCAAATGCGATCATCCCACCCATTGAAAATGTGAAACTAGAGAACGTATTCACACTAAAAAGTATGGAAGATGGACGTGCGCTCAAGACAGCAGCGATGAGTAGTGACAAGAAAAATGTCGTTGTCATAGGTGC
>JBOFGC010000213.1:0-2004 GCA_051648945.1 Bacilli bacterium | reverse complement strand
GAAAAATTACTCGGACGAGGAGATATGCTCTACTTACCAGTAGGTGAAGCGAAACCTGTGCGGATTCAAGGTGCATTTCTTAGCGATGATGAAGTAGAACAAGTCGTTCAACATTGTATCAGTCCACAACAAGCGCAGTATAATGAAGAACTTATGAGTGCGGATGAGGAAGCTACAGGTGCTGATAGTGAACCACTCGACCCATTGTATTATGATGCCGCTGACCTCGTTTGTGAAATGGGGCAAGCAAGTGTTTCGATGTTGCAACGTCGCTTCCGCATTGGTTATGCACGTGCAGCGCGACTGATTGATGATTTAGAATTACGTGGTGTTGTTGGGCCTTATGAAGGGAGCAAACCAAGAGAAGTTCTTTTACCGAAAAAAGTACAAGACAATATCCAATAGATATGGTAATATACTAACGGAATAGAATATTCTAATTAATTATAATTACTTCTATGTTTTTATTATTTGAAATTATTATAGTTGTGCTATAATGAATTAGAAAGTTCTGCTACGAAAATTTGTCCTACATATTATTCAGAGGAGTGTCTTACACATTATGAAAAAGAAAAGCTTAGCATTAGCACTAACACTTTCATTAAGTCTTACTGGACTTGCAGCGTGTGGCAACAAAGATGAAGCAAAAGAGCCTGAAAAAAAACCAGCAAACGCTGATTTTAAAGTAGGTATGGTAACGGATACTGGTGGCGTGGATGATAAATCATTCAACCAATCAACGTGGGAAGGTATTACTGCGTTTGGTGAAGAGTTAGGATTGAAAAAGGACGAAAACTACAAATATCTTTTTTCACAAAAAGAAGCAGACTATCCGACAAACTTAACGCAATTTGCTGAAAATGGTTTTGATTTAACGTTTGGTGTTGGGTACTTATTAATGAATGATGTAGCGAAAATCGCTAAAAATTATCCAGACCGTAACTTTGCGATCATCGACAGTGAAGTTAAAGCAAAGAACGTTGCAAGCATCTTATTTAAAGAAGAACAAGGTTCTTTCTTAGTAGGTGTTGTAGCAGGTTTAACTACAAAAACAAACAAAGTAGGTTTCTTAGGCGGAATAGATAGCCCGCTAATTCGTAAATTTGAAGTAGGTTTCCGTGCAGGTGTTGCTGCTGTTAATCCAGAAGCTGAAGTATTCGTAGAGTATGCAGGTGACTTTGGTAAACCAGAATTAGGTACACAATATGCATCAACAATGTATGCTAAAGGCGCAGATATCGTATATCAAGCAGCTGGCGGTACAGGAAATGGTGTATTCACAGAAGCGAAAAACCGTAAGAAAAAAGGTGAAGATGTTTGGGTTATCGGTGTAGATAAAGACCAATACAAAGATGGTTTACCTGAAGATGTAACATTAACATCAATGATCAAACGCGTAGACTTAGCTGCAAAAGAATTATCATTAAAAGCTTACAATGGTGAGTTCGAAGCAGGTAAAATCGTTTATGGTCTTGAAAATGATGGCATTACAATTTCAAAAGAAGTAAAACACGTAAGCAAAGATGCACAAGACCAAGTTGCAGCGTTTTCTGAGCAAATCAAAAATGGTGAGCTTGTAATTCCAACAACATATAAAGAGTTAAAAACTTTCAAAATTAAATAATCGTAAAATGTAAAACTGTCAATCATGCAAATGATTGACAGTTTTTTATATGGTACCATGATATCTTTTCTCGTGTAGGTAGCGTAAAGTACTTCGTATGACCAATGACACATACCGTACAATAAAAATGGTTTCTTATTTGGTATGCATTAAGTCTGAAGGAATTATATGAGAAAAGTAATTTCAACCGAAGAATCATTCAAAGCTGTGAATTCACAGTGGAAAAGCAATTCCTGTAAGAATATGGTTGACACCAAGAGTGGATACATGATAAGTTTTATACGATAGATTTAAAAAAGTAAAGTGAGGGAAGTTTGTGAGTGTGACTGTCTAAAATAGTGAATTGAATAGATGAGGGATGAATGGAATGAAGTTTTTTA
>JBOFGC010000212.1:0-5294 GCA_051648945.1 Bacilli bacterium | reverse complement strand
GTAAAACAGGACCTTCCGTTCGTTTCGCCCGTTCAAGATGTTCAATCAACTCATGAAAATTATGGCCATCTACTGGACCATAATACGTAAAACCTAATTCTTCAAAAAAGATGCCATTCACAAATAAATATTTCAATGAGTCTTTCATCTTTTCCGCTGTAAGCGCGATATGATCACCAACACCCGGAATTTTTCGCAGCAATTGCTCAAGTTCATCTTTTGTTTTACGATAGCGTTTACCTGCGCGTAAATTTCCGAGCATGTGATGAAGTGCCCCAACATTCGGTGCGATGCTCATTTCATTGTCATTTAAGATCACAATGACTTTTGTACGTTCATGTCCGATATGATTAAGCGCTTCGAGTGCCATTCCACCTGTTAGTGAACCGTCACCGATAACTGGAATGACATGGTTTTTTTCACCTTTAATATCACGAGCGAGCGCCATCCCCATTGCAGCACTCAAACTCGTAGAACTATGCCCCGTTTCCCATACATCATGTTCACTTTCATCACGTTTTGGAAAACCACATAATCCTTTAAATTGTCTTAGTGTATCAAAATCTTTTGTGCGTCCGGTCAAAATTTTATGTACATACGATTGATGTCCGACGTCCCAAATGAATTTATCAGACGGGCTATTAAACACTTTATGTAATGCGATTGTAAGTTCGACGACACCGAGATTTGGTGCAATATGTCCGCCGGTTACGCTTAACTTTTCAATAAGAAAAGTACGAATGTCCTCACTTAGTTTTTCTAAGTCTTTTACATCCATCTTTTTTAGAAATTCGGGATTTTGAATGTCATGTAAGTTCAACAAGTCTCACTCACTTTCCGTAGTATACTCTTACTCTACATAGTAAACGTAACACCTGTCTAACGCAAACATTTCATGCTCACGTACGTATAATAATAAAAATTCGCTTACACAGTGCAGTATAAGCGAAAAAAAGTTCACTATGCAGTTTCAGCTTTAATGATTTCTTTCAACAATTAAGTAACACAATTCACGTAAATGAACGTCATCTAGTTTTAATTCATCTAGAAGAACTATCGCCTCATTTACTTTTTCAGTAAGTATTTCTTTCACTTCCTGAATGCTAAACAATGTTGTGTATGTACTTTTTTCATTTATCTCATCCGAACCCACATTTTTTCCAAGTTCTTCAGTATTGCCGATCACGTCGAGCAAATCATCTTGAATTTGAAAACAAAGACCGAGTAAAAATGCAAATCGCTCCATTTTCTCTTGTTGTTGCTGCGTTGCATCGCTTAGGATGGCGCCAGCAATAATCGGAAACGCCAGTAATTTACCCGTTTTATTATGGTGAATGGTTTGCAGTTGCGCTAATCCGGCTTTTTTCTGTTCTGCTTCCATATCAAGCGCCTGGCCTTTAATCATACCTTCTGCACCTGTAAACTTCGCAAACAGTTGAATCAATCTCACCACTTTATCCGCATCTACACCACGTCCAATTAACGACGTAATACATTCAAAACTAAGTGTTAACAATGCATCACCCGCTAAAATTGCTGTCGCCTCGCCGAATACGATATGATTCGTTGGTTTCCCACGACGTAAATCATCATCGTCCATACTCGGTAAATCATCATGAATTAACGAATAGGTGTGCAACATTTCAATCGCTTCTGCGAGAGGCATTGCTGATGTCATTGGTTTGCCAAACGCTTGCAACGTTGCAAACAATAATAATGGACGGATGCGTTTACCGCCTGCTTGTAAAGAATAGCTCATCGAATTTTTCAATTGCTCTGGTGCGTCAAGTGTTGAAATTCGTGTGTGTAGTGCACCTTCTACTTTTTCTTTCATATTCAGTTGAAAATCAACAAAGGTTTGGGTGCGCATACGCTACTCTCCTAATGTAAACGGTTGTCTACTGCCGTCTGCTGCAATTAGCTGCTCTAATTCCGCTTCTACCGTCTTTAATTTTGTATGACAAACGTTTGATACGTCCATTCCTTTTTTAAAATATTGAATGGCTTGTTCTAACGGCACATCGCCACGCTCTAGGTGTAAAACGATTTGTTCTAATTCTTGTAGTGCTTGTTCAAAACTTTTTTCTTCGCTCATCGTTCTAACACTTCCTTCCCTTCGATTTTACAGTGTAGTTGTCCATCTTTTAACGCGATGGTTAACGGTTTTGAAACCTGTACTTGTTCTACACTTGTAATCACTTCTTTTTGTTCATTATACACTACACCATATCCTCTTTGCATAATTTCAAGTGGGTTTAAATCGTTTAATCGGCGCAATGAATGAGAAAGTTTCTGACGTTGTTGCTCTATATATTGTGCATAACTTTTTAATAGTTGGTTATGTAGATGTTTATGTTCATCTTGTTGTCTTTTTATATTAACAACAAGTGGCGTTACATTACGAATACGGCCTTGCAACTGTTGAAAAACTTGGTTGTCTGCCTTTATTCGTTGCTGCATACTTAACACTAATCGTTCATGTAACTGATAATAGTGTTCGCTCTGTCGCTCTTTATAGCGCTGTGGTGAATGCGATTGTATGCGGGCGATAAGTTGTTCGTACATTTTTCTTTTTTGTTCGATGTGCGCGTTTGCTGCCGTTCTGCATCGTGCTTGTAGGAGGGTTATCGTCTCCACCCACTTACTCCACTCGACGTTCGTCACAAACGTCGCAGCTGCTGTTGGTGTTTCGGCACGCATATCCGCCACAAAGTCGGTAAGTACAAAGTCGGTTTCATGTCCAACTGCACTGATAATTGGCTTTGGTGATTGCGCAACAGTACGTACAACCTGTTCATCGTTAAATGCCCATAAATCTTCAATTGAACCGCCACCACGACCGATGATTATGCATTCGATATCACTTTGTGTATAAGCAAAGTGAAGTGCATTCACAAGACTGTTTGGCGCATCGTTTCCTTGAACGACTGCTGGGATAATTACTATCTTCACAATAGGAGAACGTCTTCTTATGGTGCGAATCATATCTTGAACAGCTGCCCCTGTCGGTGAAGTAATAAGAGCGACTGTTTTTATAAAATAAGGCAGAGTGCGCTTTCGTTCTTGCGCAAACAATCCTTCAAGTTCTAGTTTTTTCTTTAATTGCTCATACTGCAAATACAGTTGGCCTACCCCATCTTGTTCCATGCGATTTACATAGAGTTGGTACACACCCGACTGTTCATAGACACTCACTTGTCCTTCGACAATGACTTCCATGCCGTCTTTCACAGCAAAACCAACAGAAGAAAAGCGGGATTTAAACATCACCGCTTTGATCTGTGCTCCGCTATCTTTGAGTTGAAAGTAGGCGTGTCCACTTCGAGTATGATAAACGAAATTGGATATTTCGCCTTTTATAGAAATCGATTTCAGATGAGGGTCGTGCTCAAACTTCGCTTTTAAATAGCGTGTTAAACTTGAAACACTTAACACTTGCATCCCACGAAACCCCTTTCAAGCTATGTTCAATGATTAGCTACGCTTTGCTGCTAACACTGTGTTTTTTAATAACATCGTAATGGTCATCGGACCAACACCTTTTGGAACGGGCGTGATGTAAGACGCAACAGGTAGTACTTTTTCAAAATCAACATCTCCGCATAGTTTGTTGTTTTCATCACGATTGATGCCAACATCAACTACGACAGCACCCTCTTTTACAAACGACGCATCCACAAAACGCGCGCGTCCGATTGCAACAATTAAAATGTCTGCTGTTTTACAAACTTCTTGTAAATTTTTCGTACGTGAATGTGTGTATGTAACGGTTGCATTTTCTTGAAGTAAAAGTTGGCCCACAGGCTTTCCTACAATATTACTTCGTCCAACAACAACAACATGTTGTCCACTGATTTCAATGCCTTTATACTTTAACATTTCCACAACACCATAAGGCGTACATGGTAAAAATGCACCGTCTAAACCTGTCATCATTTTCCCAACATTAACTGGATGAAATCCATCTACATCTTTGTCTGGTGCGATTGCACAAATCACATGTTCTTCATTCATGTGCGACGGAAGTGGTAGTTGCACGAGTATACCATGCACACTTGGGTCTTCATTCAATTGTTGAATTTTTTCTAACAACTGTTGTTCGGTACTGTCTTCTAGCATTTGCACAAGTGTGCCATTCATTCCTAAATCTTTACAAGCTTTTTCTTTTGATGTTACATAAGATAGTGATGCTGAGTTGTTTCCGACAAGAATTACTGTAAGTCCTGGTACTATTCCTGCTTGTTTTAACGTTTCAATTTCTGTTCGCAATTCTTCTCTGATTTGTGCTGAAATTTCTGTACCGCTAATGATTTCCCCTCTTACTGTCATCCCAAGTTCCTCCAAAAAGTGTATTAAAGATGTATTTAAAAGTTATACTTCCTTTGTTCCACGTTCGTCGACAATTGCTTGTAACACGGCATTCACTAATTTCGGTGAGCGGTCTTCGCAATATTCTTTTGCAAGTTCGATTGCTTCATTGACAACTACCCCATCATCAATGCCTGCAACTGAAGTTAATTCGTATGCAGCGAGTCGTAAAATCGCACGCTCCACACGTCCTAAACGCTCTAAGCGCCAGTTTTTTAAATGACGACGAATTCTGTCGTCTAAGTCGGCTTGTTTTGACACAACACCTTTTACATATTGCTGTACTTCATTATGTACAGGCTCTACAGCTTGGTCTATTTGAAATTCAACTTCATACTCTGTCATTTCAACTGCATAAAGTAACTCAATAGTTCTTTTTCTTAATTCATGACGATTCAAATTCGTTCATCCTTTCACATATGACGAGAAATACTGTTTAGATGTTATCATAAAAAACTTATTCCTTCAATGTATCATTACAATCTCACCTAGTTTATGACGAACTTTTGCAAACTACACGTAAAAAATCGTTCATATTTATCTATATCGCCCAGAACACCCCCACTTCAAATTTTCGTTAGAAAATTAAGTGGTGGGTAGTTCAAAGTGTTCTTTCTCTTAATGTTTGGTTCTTTCTCTACAATCCAGTAACGTTTCGCGTTCCGCTTCATATACTTTTAATGGACTGCTTCCTTCAAAATCAAATTGCAAACGAGGTGTTTGCCATGAAACAATACATCTATTTCCACATTTTTCTTGCATTACTCTTCATTTTCTCTGCCCTATTTTTCACACTACTTTTTCCTTTTGTAAGTGCACTGTTTCTCATGCTCATTTTCGCCAATGCATGGTTTATGCATTCAATACTTTTTCTCACTCCGATAACTTTTCTTCTAACTGCCTGTGACGGTTGGATTTACTCCATT
>JBOFGC010000211.1:0-3355 GCA_051648945.1 Bacilli bacterium | reverse complement strand
GATTCTTCTTTCAAAATGTCAGAAAGAATAGTTCCATCTGCGTTTGTCAATTTATCTTTAGGTAATGAGAGGCATTTTGTAAGAAAGGTTTTATAGTATGCATATAGTTCTTTTGCTTCTACATTGAGTTGCGTAGTTTCCGTTTCTAATTGCGTAGTATAAGCTGGGTGCTTTGTTTGTTTCCAACTTTGAATCATTAAGTTTGTTTTTTCTGTATCATAGGTCTGTGTAGATAAAGATGAAACAGAATTCGAAATGCGAGTTAGGAACGTGAAATATGTTCCACCATCTTGTGCAGCCAACGTTGTTATAGGTAGGACTAAGCTACACAGTAGAATAAAAAGCATAAGACGTTGTTTCAACGGATTTCCCCCTTTTTCATGATTACATTAAGCGTACAATTTATTTTTGTAAAATTCAACCTTTTCAACGTATAAGTTTTTTTGTAGAATTTAACGTGGGAAAAGGACATTCTTTTGAAAATCCTATCATTAGAACAAGTCCCAGCTCTATGGTAAAATAGAGCGTATTGAGAGTAGTAGGGGGTTGTTTTATGGATGTAACATTATGGCTTAGTTTTGTGGCTGGATTTCTTTCATTTATCTCGCCATGTTGCTTGCCAGTATATCCAGCATTTTTGTCGTACATAACGGGGATGGACGTCCAAAATAATGGAAAAAGTAATATGATGTTTCGAATGCTACATACAGCGGTGTTTTTATTGGGATTCAGTGTAATTTTCATTGCACTCGGTTTAGCTGCATCGCAGTTTGGTTATTTTTTCACTGCATACAGTGATTTAATTCGTCAAATTGGTGCGGTTTTAGTTATTCTTTTTGGACTTATGGTGTTAGATTTATTACCACTTGGCTTTTTAAATCGTGATGTTCGCTTTCAATTTCAGAAACGTCCGGCTGGATTTATCGGAACATTCTTAATTGGGTTGGCATTTGCAGCGGGTTGGACACCGTGTACAGGACCAATTCTTGGAAGTGTGTTTGGGTTAATGGCTTCTAATCCTTCGCAAGGAATGCTGTATATGATTGCTTATATATTAGGGTTCGCTGTGCCGTTTTTCATACTATCGTTTAGTATTGACAAAATCAAATGGTTACGTCAAAACGGAAATAAAATCCGGAAAATTGGTGGTGTACTCATGATTGTTATGGGTATAATTCTCTATTTTGACTGGCTAACACTCATCATTATTTATTTAATGCCATTTTTTAATGGTTGGACAGGATTTTAATTGAGGTGAATGGAAATGGAAAAATATATTCTAGCAATTGGCTTATTTATGGGTGTTTTTATGACAGGCTTGATGTTTTTCGTACGAATGAAAGCGTCTGCTTACCCAACGAGTGCCAAAAAAATTTTGTTGCCGCCGCTTTTTATGAGTTCGGGTGCACTGATGTATATCATTCCTCAATTTCGATTGAGTAGTGTTGAAATTGGTGAGGCAATTATTCTTGGGCTCATTTTTTCGATTCCATTAATTCGTACATCGAAGTTTGAAGTGAAGAATGGGGAGATTTACTTACAACGTTCTAAAGCTTTTGTTTTTGTGTTGCTTGGTCTAATTGTAGTGCGTACGGCGATAAAATTCTTATTTGCAGATAGTATTGACGCAGGAGAAATATCTGGAATGAGTTGGTTGCTTGCCTTTTGTATGATCGTACCGTGGCGTATTGCGATGTATCGCGGCTTCTTGAAAGTAAAGAACAACATGCCGAAATTAGCTTCATAATGGAAAAATCCCGATTGACTGTTGATAGTCAATCGGGATTTTTTTAACGTTCGAAAAATAGTGAATATTTATCTGGGTCAATACCTTCGTTTCGAAGTGCTTTTTTCAAAAACTTATGATCACGTTTTGGTGTAGCCGTAATATATCCTTCAATAATATGTTCATTTGTAATCGATTTCGCATCTTGGCTTAAAGCGATTTCAGCGATACGGCTTGCAATTTTTTGTTTTGCAACATCACGAAAAAGTGAAGGGACTGGGTCTACAAGTCGATATAATAAACGCTTCGCATCATCTCCCCACAGATGAAGGGACGCATTTACATAGTATTCTTCCCACTCGAGATCGCTCTTGCCATCACCTTTAGGCATACGTTTTAAAAATTTTCTGAACATAAAAAAGCCACCGATGCTCATTAGCCCCAACATTAACGTCGCCCATCCGACGATAAAATAACTAAACCATCCTGTTAACATTTCTTTTCCCCCTTGCTACATATGGATAGTATCCTTATTATAAAAAAGATAGAGATTAAATAACAAGAAAAAGGAGTTACGATGATAAAAAATATTTTATTTGTTGCGATTGGCGCCTTTTTAGGAGGGGCATCTCGATATGGGGTGAATCTCCTTTTCCCTTCTGAATGGCCAGTTGCAACGTTTATTGTAAATATAGTTGGTTCATTTCTCATTGGAATAGCAGCGGTCTCTGCTGACAAGGGAACATCTCCATGGTTTCGACCGTTTTTTATGACCGGATTTTTAGGTAGTTTTACGACGTTTTCGAGTTTTGCATATGAGAATATAACTTTTTTTGATGAAAAGCAATTTTTCCTCAGTATGATGTATGTGGCTAGTAGTATTTTCGTTGGCGTAATTGCTTATGAGAGTGGTCAGAAAGTAGGTAGAAACTGATATGACTGGAATTCTTATTGGTGTTGGTGCTGCAATGGGTGCGGTGAGTCGTTATGTTGTGTATGAATATATGAAGAAAAGACAGGGTGGAAATTATATTGCAACACTTTTTGTGAATATCGTCGGTTCATTTCTCTTTGGTATGTGTAGCGCGCTTGTGCGAGATGTCGAAATGCTAGCATTTCTAACAACGGGTATTCTAGGTGGATTTACGACGTTTTCTACTTTTAGTATGGATACAAGTAGTTTGCGAAAAAAAGGGAATCGATGGATGTTTTATTGTTATATCTTTATCAATGTTTTTGGAAGTATAGCCACTTGTTATCTTGGGGTATCATGTTTTTCATAAAATGGATTTTATCAATTCCGCTCAGATCCCCCAACTTCAATAACTTGAAGAGCTATGCCCAGTTTTAAGTGGCGGGAGTAGTGGGAATTGGCGTAAGCCAAACTTCTTTTTCTTTTACCTGTTAGCGAGAATTTGCTAAAATAACTTTTGCGAACATACGTTCTTTAGAAGTTGTAAATATGGAGTTGCTGTAGGAAATTGACTGTAACGTAAAATTTTCAAGTACTCGTCAGAAAAAATAGTGCAAAAAACAAGTCGAGTAGGTCGATTCAGACCAGTTGTACTTTTTTCACCGCAGGGACTGTGGGCAGATCCAGCTAAAAAACGAGTCGATAGGCTTGTGTTC
>JBOFGC010000210.1:0-9892 GCA_051648945.1 Bacilli bacterium | reverse complement strand
GTGTCGAATGAGCCAGCGTAAGTGTCGAATGAGCAGGCGTAAGTGTCGATTGAGGGGACCTAAGGGTCGAATGAAGTGTCGTAAGGGCCGAATGAAGCGACGTAAGGGCCGAATGAAATGAAGTAAGGGTCGAATGAAGCGACGTTAGGGCCGAATGAAATGACGTTAGGGCCGAATGAAGTGAAGTAAGGGTCGAATGAAGCGACGTAAGGGCCGAATGAAGTGACGTAAGGGCCGAATGAAGTGAAGTAAGGGTCGAATGAAGCGACGTAAGGGCCGAATGAAGTGTCGTAAGGGTCGAATGAAGCGACGTAAGGGCCGAATGAAGTGTCGTAAGGGTCGAATGAAGCGACGTTAGGGCCGAATGAAATGAAATAAGGGCCGAATGAAGTGTCGTAAGGGTCGAATGAAGCGAAGTAAGGGTCGAATGAAATGAAGTAAGGGTCGAATGAAGCGACGTAAGGGCCCAATGAACCGAAGTAAGGGTCGAATGAAGCGACGTAAGGGCCCAATCAGCCGAAGTAAGGGTCGAATGAAGCGACGTAAGGGCCCAATGACCCGAAGTAAGGACCCAATGAACCAAAGTAAGAATCCAAAGAAGCAAGCTAAGACCCCAATCAAACAACTTCCACTCCCAAACACCCCAATCCCCCCCAAACACCTACAAAAATAACAATCTACCACTCACGTATAAATCCCCTACTACTCGTCCATACTATTGCTAGAATAAGAGAAAAGAGGCGACGATATATGAAGAGAATAGTTTGTTTATTAATAGCGGTTATATGTATTTTAGGATTCAAAAACATAGAGAAAAATGAAAACGTAGAGAGTCGTTTACGTACGTTTATGGAGATGGCAGAGAGTCGGGGATTTGTTGTTACAAAACAATATGTACGTGTTGTGCGCCAATTGGATACGAAAACCCTACCGAGAGTGAACTCTAAGAAAGACTTTAACAAATTCCTACAAAAAAATAACGTAACATCAAGTGTACGTATTGATGAAAACGAGCATGCATACACTGCAGTAACAAAAGAAGGAGACACATTTATACTATCAAAAAATGGGACTTCGTTTCTGCACAATTTTCTGTACATAATGCAAGGGGCGTCCGAAAATTACGATAACTTAAACAAAGCAATTTTAAAACACAACTATTTTGAAAAAACAGTACGTAATACCCAAATTTTTTCTTGTATAGAGAGTGAATACAATGGTAAGATGGAAAAGGACTTGTCTTATGAAGTGTCTGAGTTAATGAAAGCACATTCACTACAATTTGTAGAGCAGATGAACGAAGGGACATTTGTCACGGTCAGTGCATACAATAAATTGTGGATGGATGAGATTACAGTGCTAGAGAGAAAAATAAATGTACAGATTGCATTAAAGCAAACACGTACGGCAACGCATTTGACGATAGGAAGTCCGATATTGACTATTGATTATTAATTGAAACGAAGTATATACACAAGAAAGAAGAAGAGGGGGATTAACTTTGGACAAAATTATTGTACATGGTGGAAAAAAGTTACAAGGTACAGTTCGCGTTGAAGGTGCGAAGAACTCTGTACTCCCTGTACTTGCAGCAGCACTTTTAGCTTCAAAAGGGACTAACACACTGAAAGATGTTCCGCAATTGGCGGATGTTCATATTATTAACGAAGTACTACGTCATTTAGGGGCGGAAGTATCGTATGCAAATAACGAGGTTACAATTGACTCGTCGAATGGCTTAAAACCAGAGGCACCTTTTGAGTATGTGCGCAAAATGCGTGCATCAATTCTCGTTATGGGTCCACTTTTAGCACGTTTAGGTCATGCACGTGTTGCACTTCCTGGTGGTTGTGCGATAGGTTCACGCCCTATTGACTTGCATATTAAAGGTTTTGAAGCAATGGGCGCAACGATGGTTGTTGAAAATGGCTTTGTTGAAGCGAGAATCGATGGACGTTTGCAAGGTGCGAACATTTATTTAGATTTCCCAAGTGTTGGCGCAACGCAAAACTTAATTTCGGCTGCAGCGCTTGCTGAAGGAACTACGACAATTGAAAACGCAGCGAAAGAACCAGAAATTGTTGATTTAGCAAACTTTATCAACAGCATGGGCGGACGCGTGCGTGGAGCTGGTACAGCAACAGTTCGTATCGATGGTGTAAAAGAATTGCTCGGTACAACCCATGCAGTAATTCCAGACCGCATTGAAGCAGGAACATTCATGGTTGCAGCGGCAATTACGCGCGGTAACATTCTTATTGAAAACGCAGTAAGCGAACATTTAAGCAGTGTAACTGCAAAACTTCGTGAAATGGGCGTTACAGTTATTGAAGAAGAAGAAGGCGTTCGTGTTATCGGAACAGATAAAATTAAAGCTGTTGATTTTAAAACGATGCCACATCCAGGATTCCCGACAGATATGCAATCACAAATGATGGCACTTTTGCTTCACGCAGAAGGTACAAGTGTAATTACGGAAACAGTATTTGAAAATCGTTTTATGCATGTTGAAGAATTCCGTCGTATGAATGGTAATATCAAAATTGAAGGTCGTGCTGTAATTGTAAGCGGGCCATCAAATCTACAAGGTGCAGAAGTGACATCAACAGACTTACGTGCAGCGGCATCACTTATTTTAGCTGGTCTCGTAAGTGAAGGTGTGACACAAGTAACGAACTTAAAACATTTAGATCGCGGCTATGTAAACTTTCACGGCAAACTACGTAGCTTAGGTGCAGACGTTGAACGTGTTTCAGAAAAAGTCTACACACAAGCAGAAGTATCTGAAGTTGAAGCATAAGAATTAAATTCCGAGATTGTATCTATAGAAGATACAGTCTCTTTTTTTATTCCACGTCTACAAATAACGACAAAGTTTCCCTTACAGTATATGCTACACTAGAGGAAAATTATGATAGAGGATTATGAAATGTTAGAAAAAAAAGTTGTTCCACTCGCGTTTTTATATGCGCTGTTATTTATACTCCTCATCAGTATTCCCTCTTATATCGCGTGGAAAAAAGTGGAGGCTGAAAAAACGAAAGCGACCCAAGAGGAAGTAGAACATAGACAACCGAACGAATTTGCACTTAATTTTCAACAAGACGAGGCTGTTACGGTGAGTCTGTATCGAACGTCAACGAAAGATGTAGAGAAAAAGGGAATAGAAACTTACGTATTTGGTGTAGTCGCAGCAGAAATGCCAGCGAGTTTTGAATTAGAAGCTTTAAAAGCACAAGCGATTGCAGCGCGAACATATGTATTTCGTAAGCACAACATTCGGAATAACGAACAAGTTTGGGACGTGCAAGACTCAGTGAGTGATCAAGCGTATTACGACATCAACCAGCTGAAAAACATATGGGGCTCCGATTTTTATGAAAATGCCAAAAAAATTAAAGAAGCGATTGAAGCGACAGAAGGCATGATTCTCACCTATAAAGGTAAACCAATTGAAGCGTACTTCTTTTCAACATCGAACGGCAAAACAGAAAATTCAGAGGATTATTGGAGTAACTATGTTCCATATTTACGAAGTGTGAATAGCGAATGGGACATTCAAAGTCCGAAATATGAGCGCACAGTAGGAATGAAAGTGCCGGAATTCAATGAAAGGCTTGGCATTCGTCTTCAAGTTAGTAAACCGATTATGCGCCAAGTGAAAAGAACCTCAGGCGGTCGTATTGCATCGGTCGTAATTGAAGGAGAAAAGTTTACGGGTCGTGAAATTCGGGAAAAACTAGGACTAGCTAGCAGTCATTTTACAATGCGCTACGCACCACATGTAAATGAAATTGTCATTAAGACGTATGGATATGGTCATGGCGTTGGAATGAGTCAGTATGGTGCAAACGGAATGGCTAAGAGCGGTATGAATTTTAAAGAAATTCTCGATCACTATTATACAGGTGTGCAAATCGATTCGGTAACAGAGTAGGAGTGTCAGTATTTGTCGAAAAAATATTTAGTACTTTTTGAATATTAATTCAGCAATTTGTTCAGAATGATTGCTGAGGTGATGAATATGAGAGAGAAAGACAATAACAAGTCCGCTCAGAAACTTTTAGATGTAGTAAAGAAACGCTGGTACATTCCGGCAGCAGTCGTAGCAGTTGGTGTGATCGTCATTGTGGCAATGTTAGCAAACAGCGCACAAAATCTTGTTGAAGAAGTATCAAACATTCAAAAACCAGGCCAAGGAACCACAACAAACCCAAATAATTCAAAAACACCAGTGACAAGTGAAAAGCCAGCAGCCGAAACTGTGAAAATGCCTGTTGCAAAACCAGCAGAGTTCACAATTGCAAAACCGTTTTATGATGTGTCTGCTTCAGCACAAGAACAAGAAAAAGCACTCGTATTTTACAACAACACTTTTACAGAAAATACAGGTGTAGATATTGTTGCAAAGAACAAAAAAGCATTTGATGTAACCGCGTCACTATCTGGTAAAGTTGTAAACGTTTCGAAAGACGGCTTATTAGGCTATGTCGTTGCAATTGAAGCGAAAGATGGCATCATCACGACATACAGTTCATTAAGCGCTGTAAACGTCGAGAAGGATATGCGTGTTGTGCAAGGTCAGTTATTAGGTACAGCAGGGAAAAGTGAGTTGAATAAAGATTTAGCTGCACACGTTCATTTTGAAGTGAAAGCTAAAAATACGCTTGTGAATCCATCAGTGGCTTTTGACAAACCTTCAACCGCACTCATCGCAGAACCGCAAAAAAGCACAGCTGTTGCAACAGAAAAAAAACAACCAGAAGCTGGTAACAATAAAGCAACTGACACAAAAACAAACGATCAAAAACAAAACGTGAAATCAGAATAAAACGAAGCGCCATCTCGCGGAAATGTGAGATGGCGTTTTGTTTTTTACGTAAAAAGAATGAAACGGCGCAAATAATCGACCGATAAAAATTTTTTTGTCGGTATTTAAAGTTTAAATTAATTCATAAGAATGCGAATGTCTCCATACATTTTACTAAACACCAATGGTAAAGTGATTGAGGTGAGAGGGTCTTTTGTGATTTTTTATAATATTGAATTCGATAAACTTCTTAAATAACAGGATGACATTCCACATCATGAATTGACGAGTCTCATTTCAGGCTTCTTATCGTTTTAAGTCTGGAGGCGAGTGAAATGCACGATTACATTCGAGAACGAACAGTGAAGATTGGCAAGTATATCGTTGAGACGAAAAAGACGGTTCGCGTTATTGCAAAAGAATTTGGCGTTTCTAAAAGTACAGTGCATAAAGACTTGACTGAACGTTTACCGGAAATTAACCCAGAACTGGCAAATGAAGTGAAAGTAATTTTGGACTATCACAAATCAATTCGTCATTTACGTGGCGGAGAAGCGACAAAGCAGAAGTATATGAAGGAAGAAACACCACAAATGTAAAACATATCCAGTCAGCGAACATTCTTGGGCCTCTTCATAAAATTTATGTCATAAAATGTAGTAATTATGAGAAAAATTTATGATATAATATGAAATTAGTTAAGTCGAAAAAGCCACAGAGTGAATGAGGAGGAAAACAAGAATGTTTGCGAAGGATATCGGAATCGACCTTGGAACTGCCAACGTTTTGATTCATGTTAAGGGTAAAGGGATTGTACTAAACGAACCATCAGTAGTTGCTATAGATAAAAACAACGGAAAAGTACTAGCGGTTGGAGAAGAAGCGCGTCGCATGGTAGGGCGTACACCAGGTAATATCGTAGCTATCCGACCATTAAAAGATGGCGTTATCGCAGATTTTGATGTAACAGAAGCAATGTTACGTTATTTCATAAATAAATTAAATGTAAAAGGCTTTTTATCAAAACCACGAATTCTCATTTGTTGTCCAACGAACATTACAAGTGTAGAGCAAAAAGCAATTCGTGAAGCGGCTGAGAAATCAGGCGGTAAAAAGATTTACTTAGAAGAAGAACCGAAAGTCGCAGCAATCGGCGCAGGCATGGACATCTATCAACCGAGCGGAAACATGGTTGTTGATATTGGTGGCGGTACGACGGACGTTGCTGTATTATCAATGGGCGATATCGTTACAGCATCATCGATTAAGATGGCTGGTGACAAATTCGACATGGAAATACTTAATTACATCAAACGTGAGTACAAGCTCCTAATCGGTGAACGTACTTCTGAAAATATTAAAATTAACATCGCAACAGTTTTCCCTGGTGCGCGCAGTGAAGAGATGGACATTCGTGGCCGTGATATGATCTCAGGTCTACCACGTACAATCACAGTTCGCTCTGAAGAAGTTCAAAAAGCACTACAAGAAAGCGTGAGTGTTATTGTTCAAGCAGCAAAAAGTGTACTTGAACGCACACCGCCAGAACTTTCTGCAGACATCATTGACCGTGGCGTTATTTTAACAGGCGGTGGAGCACTTCTTCACGGCATGGACCAATTGTTAATGGAAGAATTGAAAGTTCCTGTATTTATTGCAGAGAACCCAATGCAATGTGTTGCAATTGGAACAGGCATCATGCTCGAGAATATCGATAAAATTTCACGCATTCGCTCTTTATAAAAAAAAAAGACTTCATTTTGAAGTCTTTTTTTATTTTTTTTTATCAAAAATTAATTAAAATAGGGGTAAAAATAGCATATAGACACCTAAAAAGAGCAAAAAAACACGTGGAAAAATTTTTATTTTGTCTTCTTGTTTCAAAATGTGAGAAAAAGGGTAGTCTATAGGAGTAAGCATTTTCGTAGGTTTTACCTTGATTTTGCAGGATTAGCAAGCGAATTCTGTACGAAAAAGGTACAAAACGGAAACTTTACAAAATTGCAAAACATTTTTTGCTAGTTCTAAATATTTTTCTTCACTCGCACAATTGACTTTTCTGGTGGATAATGTTATTTTAAAAGAAAGTTATTTTTGACTTTACTAAGTTGCAAATCAGCGATTTACGTCTTATGTAACAGACCAAGAATAGTAATAATATGCGGATTACGCAACGGAGGTTTTTTCTCATGGAAAAAGGTACAGTAAAATGGTTTAACTCAGAAAAAGGTTTTGGATTCATCGAGCACGAAGGTGGAGAAGATGTATTCGTACATTTCTCAGCTATCCAAGGTGAAGGCTACAAATCTTTAGAAGAAGGCCAAGCAGTAACGTTTGAAATCGAAGCAGGCCAACGCGGACCTCAAGCTACAAACGTTCGCAAAGGATAATTAACTTTATTCCTTTGAAGAAGATGCAATTCTGTTTATACAGGATTGCATCTTTTTTTTATGCATTTTTTTATCAAAAAAAAGGAATTCTCCTCTTTCTGTCGAATACAGTAACATAGAAAAGAAAGGTGGATTATTTTTTATGAAGAAATTAGTTATGGTTTTGGCTCTTTTATTTGTCATTGTGTCGCCAAACCTTCAGACAACAGCCAAATCTAAACCAGTATACAGTGGTAGCGATATTAAGGCGAAGTACGAAAAAGCACTTATTCCGGTCACATTATTTCAAGCGAACAATGAAGAGTACTACGATACAAATGCCGTTTTAGTCGGCAACAATGGAACGATCATTATGGAACGCACTTATGCTGGCCTTAGTCACATTCCATACATAAAAGTAAAATCGGGCGACGGTGAAAATAAATTTACAACAGTAAAAGCATACGATGCAAAAGAAGAATTAGTAGGCTTTCAAATTTCAAGCACTACAGGATTTAAAGTTTTGCCACTCACATACACAGGGACGCCAGCAAAAGGCGAGTCTTTATACGTGTTGACGCTCGACTATAAAAGAAATGTCGTATTAACGAGTGCAAAAGTAAAATCAGTAAATCAAAAATCTTCAAATCACACGAAACCAGTTGTTTTAGATATGAAAAGACAAGAAGGCATCCAAAACGGAATCGTATTTAACAAATACGGCGAGTTTGTCGGCAAAACAGCTTCATACGGCGGTGAAATTACGTTAACTCTTACAAAAACATTAAAAGCATTGAAATTTAACACAAATAAATCACTCGCGGATATCAATGAATTAGAATTTCCAACACTAAAAGGTGAAGGAACAACAAATGAAATTGAAAACTCGAAAGATCCAAGTACAGAAAAATATGTGTATTTAAAATATGCAAAAGGAAAATTTGTCGGTACGATGCTAAATAAAAATGACATAGACTATGCATATTTCTATTCAACGAAATTTAACAAAAGTATCGATTTTAAATTTACAGTAAAAGACGAAACAATCGCCCAATATTTTGATGTCTATCTTTTAGAATATACATCTGATGATACGGTGAAAATTCCTTTCGTGAAACAAACACTAGGCAATACAACGACATTTACGTTATCGTTTAACATTTTCGAGCCGACGGAATACGATGTTGTCATTGCAGCAAAAGAAAACACACCACCAATCATTGAAAATGCTGGCTATGAACTCACGTATGAATATCGTTAAGATTTAAAGGGGGAGGACGCGATCGCGTCTTCTTTTTTTGTGGAGTGGGGGGACGAGGTTCAAAGTTGGCAAAATGAGGCGCAAATAAAAAGCTAGTTACATCTCCCCCAAAAAAACGAACCAAAACCCCACCCCAAAAAAACACAAACGAATTCATGTCTTTCTACTCATGAAAGAAATAGTAGCACTATACTATAATGTAAGGTGAGAAAATTGTGTAAAATGACAGGAGGAATGAGGATGATCAAGAGTTTTTATACAGCAGCGAGCGGAATGTTGGCGAATCAGAGAAAAGCGGAAATTCTGACGAACAACATGGCAAATATTAATACACCAGGTTACAAAGCGAACGAAGCGGTTATGCGCTCATTCCCTGAAATGCTTATGCAACGCTATGGAACGGATGATATACCAAACGGAAAAGGTACACAAACAAATGGCGCGTCGATTGGTAGTTTGAACTCAGGTGTTTATGTACAAGAAACGATTCCGTTGTTTTTGCAAGGGATGTTGAAGGAGACAGGCTTAGCAAGCGATGTCGCGCTCATTGAACAAGGTAAGCCTGATGAGAGCGGAACAGTGCTATACGCTGTGGAAAACGGCACTGGGGAGCGTTATTATACGCGTAACGGTAGCTTTATCGTAAGTCCTGAAGGGTACTTGTCGACGAAGGACGGCTATTATGTGCTCGGTACAAACAACGAACGTATACCACTGCAGTCAGATGATTTTAAAGTAAGCGCAAATGGCGAAGTGACAGGAACGAACGGTGAGAATTTCACAATCCAAGTGGCGTATACAAACAATACGAACGAATTGACTGCTGTGAGTGCTGGAATGTACCAATCAGATGAAAATCTACAGCTGGCACAAAATGTGGACGGTGTAAATTTCTCGGTTATGCAAGGATTTGTCGAAGGGTCTAACGTAGATTTGAACAGTACGATGAGTAATTTGATGATGACGTATCGTAACTTTGAAACAAATCAAAAAGTGCTTACAGCCATTGACCGTTCACTCGAGAAAACAGTAAATGAAATCGGAAGAATAAAATAGAGGAGAGGTGAAATTATGAGTCGAATAATGTCTACAGCAACAAATGCGATGACAGCCGCACAAATAAAATTAGATACAATTGCGAACAACATGTCGAATGTTGATACGGTTGGATTTAAACGAAAAGAAGCGACGTTTCAAGAGTTGCTCGTGCAAAACTTTACGAACATGCCAAACGGAAATGACAACCGTCTTACGCCTGATGGTATTCGTGTTGGAAGTGGAGCACGCATTGGCGCGACGCTGACGGATTTTCGTGCAGGTGCACCAAAACCAACTGGACGTCCACTTGATGTTGCATTAACATCCAATAAGCAGATGTTTGAAGTCGTAGAACTAACAGATGGTGTACAACAACGACGCTTTACGCGTGATGGAAACTTTCAGATTGCTAAA
>JBOFGC010000209.1:0-4912 GCA_051648945.1 Bacilli bacterium | reverse complement strand
TGTGAAGATTTTGGTAAATCAAAAGCAAGTTCCCAACCGCCATTTAATTTTTCTGATGTATGGTTCGTAATGTTAAATTCATACGTGTAGTTCGGGTGATCATATTTACCCTTTTGTGTCACTTCTACACCAATTTCTTCTAAACCTTGTGGCTCATCGTTTGTTGGTGCTGCGTTGCCCATTTCGTCTAAACCTTCACGTAATTGTTTTGTGAGTGTGTTACCAACTGTATATTTACCTTCATTTACTTTATTTGAACCTGGTACGTAATTTGGATTCGCTCCAAAATCGCCGTCCATTACCCAAATAAGTGCACCACCAAGGTTTTTCTCATCGATATATTTTAGGCGCTCATCAATTGAACGTTCGTTTTCAAATGATAAAAACACTTTTTCTTTATCTTGCCAAACGTAAGGTACTTTCCCTACATCGTCCCAATGTACTTTTAAATTCTCGTCTTGTTCCATTAAATTTAGAACGTGCCATAAAGGATTCGCTCCAGCTGGCTCTAACTTTCCATCACCATCTAAATCGTCGCCCCAAATGTTGTACTTACCAGATGCTGGTGTACGACTTGAACCGTGTAATCCATTTGTTCCACCTTGAACATTTTCCCAACCACGTGTGTAGTACGGCACGCCCATAATGATTTTTTCAGGCGGTAAACTTCCGCGATAATATTTATAGCTCCAGTCCATTCCAAGTACCGGCATCAACATTCCTGCCGTTTCACGGTCTGCTGGGTCTGGATAAATATTCGCTTGGTTCTCAACAAACTCATTCCATCCACCATGATAGTCATAACTCATAATGCTTAAAAAATCCAAATAATCAGCGTATTCATGAGACTCTACGCCACCAAGCACCCAACTTGATGCTGTCACTGCTGCACTTAATACATATTCAGTATTATCTTCTGCACCTGCTGCATCGATTTTTTCACGTAGCGTTTTCATCATTACGTTATAGCGTTCGTTAATCGTTTTGCGTCGTGGTTCAGATAAATCGTAATCATCCGGATTTCCAGATTGGCTTGTGCCAGACGGATATTCAAAATCAATGTCTGCCCCGTCAAATCCATAATCGCGAATAAAATCAACAACAGAATCTGTGAAGATATCAATTCCTTCATCTGTGTCCATCATCGTGTAAAATCCACGCGAACCTGCCCAACCACCAATACTAATCAGTAGTTTCACATCAGGAAAACGCTTCTTCATTTGCTGCATCACATTGAAGTGACCTTTGTATGGAAGGGTTGGATCGAGTTCGATTTTCTCCCCATTATAACTTAAATCGTGTCCTGCAAAATCTTCTTCAATCGCCGCTTCACGATCTCCAAATTTTATCTTATTTGTTTTTTCATCGACCATAGCGAATGAATATTGAATGTGTGTTAAATATTCCCATTGTAAATCTGTAGCATTAAAGAAATCATGCGACTCCTGCTCATATGCCCATTCTGGGAAATAACCAATTAATTTACGTGATAAATCCCCATACTCTTTCTTCTCAGTGCTCTGTGCCGAAACGTTGTGTGAGAAATTTACAGGCAAAACAGCCGAAAGTGCAATCGCACTCGCAACAACGCCTGCTGCAATTTTTTTCAATGTTATACGTTGCATGTCGTAGCTCCTTTTCTTTTATGTCTGTGACTTAACTGTAAAGGAAAACATAAGCATTTGTAAAATTGAGTGAAAGCGCTAACGTTCTATGCATTTACGACTATTCAACATACATATTCAGTCAAAATTGCTACAACATCCCCATTTTTTTACTATGTAAAGCGACCTACAATTGCCTATTTAATCCCTTTCGTAAACCAAATACTAATCACTCTTTACTTTCTTAGGTAGTTCGCAACATTTTCACCATAAAAAAGACGCTACCTACTAAAAAAAGGGCTAACGTCATCCAACTTTTGTTCAAATTTCTATTCCAATTTACACCTTTCGTGCGAATGCACTAGCAAAATAACCATCGAATGTACTATATTTCTATAAAAAAGATAATATAATGGCGAAAAAACAAATAGAAAGGACTACTCTATCTATAGCTACGCTGAATTTGTACGCAAGTCCACCCCATTGTTACGCAAGTCCCAACAACTGTTACGCAACTACCAACCACCTTATACGCAAGTCCCACTAACTGTCACTCCCCCCCACCAACACCGCCAAACTAGAACCCAAAACACAAAAACAAAAAAACCACCCAAACACCAAACAATTGGCATTTGAGTAGCTTTTTATGTAAAATTATTTTTCTACTGTTTCACTTTTTGGTGCATCGAATTGAACACCGACAACGTGAACGTTTACTTCTGTTGCTTCGAGTCCTGTCATTGTGTACAGTGCGTTGCGTACATTTTGTTGGACGTTATTTGCTACTTCTGGAATGTTAACACCATAGTGAAGGTATACGTAAACTTCGAGAATAATGCTCTCTTCTGTAAGTTCTACGCGTACGCCTTTGCCTAGATTTTTTTTACCGAGTTTTTCAGCTACGTCGCCAGCAAAGCTACCGCGCATTGCTGTTACGCCTTCGATTTCAGTACTTGCGATGCTCGCAATAATTTCGATTACTTCTGGAGCAATCTCAATTTTCCCCAACGTTGTTTCATTGGAAACACTCTGTGATACGTTTTGTTCTGTCATGGTGGGGTACCTCCTTTTTTTTATTTACTCCTCCATTATATTATACTTTTGCAAGAATTTAGTATTATAATTTCCTTCAATAAACTTTTCATGCTCCAGTAAGCGTAAATGGAATGGAATGGTAGTTTGAATACCTTCAATGACAAATTCATTTAATGCTCGTTTCATTCGTGAAATGGCTTCTTCACGTGTTTTACCGTGGACAATTAGTTTTGCTACCATAGAATCGTAATAAGGTGGCACTGAATAGCCTGGATACACACCTGAATCCACACGTACACCATAACCTCCTGGTGCAAGATAGTGTTCAATCTTTCCAGCAGATGGCATAAAGTTTTTAAACGGATTTTCGGCGTTGATGCGACACTCGATGCTCCAACCGTACATAACAACTTCAGATTGTGTTAGAGATAACATTTCCCCTTGGGCAATGCGTATTTGTTCTTTGATCAAATCTACACCTGTTACCATTTCTGTGACAGGATGCTCAACTTGGATACGCGTGTTCATTTCCATGAAATAAAAGGCATCAGCATTATAGTCATATATGAATTCTACCGTACCTGCACCCATATAGTCTACTGCTTCTGCAGCTGCAACTGCAGCTTTCCCCATTTTTTCACGTGTTGCTGCTGGTAAAACAGGGGATGGTGTTTCTTCAATTAGTTTTTGTAAGCGGCGTTGAACCGTACAATCACGCTCACCTAAGTGAATCGTGTTTCCGAATGAATCCGCAATAATTTGGATTTCAACATGGCGGAAATCCTCGATGTATTTTTCCATATAGACGCCAGGATTACCAAAAGCAGTTTCTGCTTCTTGTTGGGTAAGTCGCATCCCTTTTTCAAGTTCTTCGTCGTTGTATGCGACACGAATGCCTTTACCGCCGCCACCAGCTGTTGCTTTGATGATGACAGGATAGCCCATTTCTGTTGCGAGTGCATGTGCTTCTTCGTATGAACCTAAAATTCCTTCAGAACCCGGTACAATCGGAACGCCCGCTTCTTTCATCGTCTGACGAGCAACATCTTTTGTTCCCATACGAGCGATGCTATGGTGATTTGGACCAATCCAAATAATATTGCATGACGCACATAATTCAGCAAAACTTGCATTTTCCGAAAGAAAGCCGTATCCAGGGTGAATGGCGTCACATCCCGTTCTGTCAGCGACTTCAATGATGTTCGAAAAATTCAAATAGCTATCTTTTGATGGAATTGGGCCGATACAATACGCTTCGTCAGCAAGCTGAATGTGTAACGCATTTTTATCACCTTGCGAATAGACCGCAACGGTTTCGATGTTCATTTCGCGACATGCACGAATAATACGTACCGCAATTTCTCCTCTGTTTGCAATCAGTACTTTTTTTATCATTATGTTACACCTTTCTCGATCCCGTTATGCGTTCGATTTTACGCGGAACATTGGTTGTCCATATTCTACGAGTTGTCCATTTTCTACAAGAATCTCTACTACTTCCCCTGAAACTTCCGCTTCAATTTCATTAAATAGTTTCATTGCTTCGACGATACAAACAACGCTTTTTGGATTTACTTTGCTTCCAACACTTACAAAATCAGGTGTTTCTGGTGATTGTGCAGCGTAAAACGTACCGACCATTGGTGCATTAATCGTTACAGTGTTTTCATCAACCGCTACTTTTGTCTCTACAGGCGCACTTGGTTGTGCAACTGGTGCTGCTACTTGTGGTTGTGGCGTTGAAACAACTTGTGGTGCTGCAGTTAACATGTTCGGACTAATGACTTGTACACTGTCTTTGTGTTTGCTAATTTGAATTTTATGTCCTTCTACTTCGTACGAAAATTTGTCGATTGAGGACTGGTCTAATAACTCTATTAATTCTTTGATTTCGTTTAGTTTTAACATATCGTTGCATCTCCTTATGTGTGAAAATTAATACTAGGTATTAAAAGTAAATCACAATTACTTTTATTTTAGATAATATCTTTGAATTGTGCAACTACTGAAACCTAATTTCACAAAAAATAAAAATGCCATGTCTGTTTTGTTAACAATTGACATGGCATACATCTTTATTTTTTTTCTGGTTTAAATTCTACACTTACTACACGATTGCCCATTTCTGTTTTTACCATATGAATGATTTTATTCGCTTCTTTTGGTGAGAGTTTATTTACTGCAACACTTACATGAACGTTGTCTGTGCTTGCACGTACAAATGCATCATTATAGCCCATTTGTTTAATCATCGTTTCGAGTAACACTTCTTT
>JBOFGC010000208.1:0-3000 GCA_051648945.1 Bacilli bacterium | reverse complement strand
AAAGAGGTCACACCTGTTCCCATACCGAACACAGCAGTTAAGCTCTTTAGCGCCGATGGTAGTTGGAACGCGAGTTCCTGTGAGAGTAGGACGTTGCCAGGCAAACTTCAAAATCCAACCTTAACGGGTTGGATTTTTTTCGTACCATATTTTTATGTTCGTCCAACTAGTTTCCACTAACACTAGTTATTGTGAGAGTAGGACGAAAGCCTAAGCAAACTTCAAAATCCAACCTTAACGGGATGGATTTTTTTGTATTTACACGTAGAAAAAACATAGAAGTGTTGAAGCTACCTACAATCTAACTGATCTACTCCCACAGCTAAAGCAGTGGGGTTCTATGCATTTCGATGCATCACGAAGCGGTTCGCTGAACACCTCTTCAATGAAGAGAAATCCTGTTTGTTGTACTGATCTTCGGTATAGCCGGTCGCTTAACATAGACTTTCTTCGCCATCATACGATGCATGATTGTGGCGAAAAGGCACGTAGCTGTACCTTTTAGAACGTTTTATTGTCACTTTCTTAAATACCAAAACTTACAGGATAGCGTTCTCTATCCATTATTAATGCCTGAATCAGTGAATCTTGTTTCGCTTTAAATGTCGGATACGTTGCTATAGCTATACAACGGACTCGGTCAGTTTCCTTTACATCGTCTTTTGCGTTCACCTTCGTCTCCTTGGCAAGTTTTTGCAAAGCACGGAAGTTCATATCTTCGACTAAGATGGTGTTTTCGAGTGCTAAAATGCGATGTACCAATGTTCTGAAGCGACCTACTCAGCTTGGTTTTTGCATTTCTTCGGTCTGACGAATACTTTAAAAAATTTTACGTTGCAGAGTATTTCCTGCAAAACCCCATATTTTTAGTTTTGAAAGAACGTGCGTTCGCGCAGGTGTAGTTTAGCAAATTCAAGCGAACAGATCAAAGTAAAAGAAGTTTGGCTTACGCCAAACGCCCATTCGCCGCCACTTAAAACCTGGCTACGCCCTTCACGTATATGAGGTGGGGTATTTGGGCGATATAGACAATATACAACTGTATATACGCACTTTCATACATTTTTTTGAGCAAAAATCTAAGTAATTGATATTTTAGAAGTATTTTCTTGGCATATTTACCATTTTAATAATTATAAAATAATAGAAATGAAGGAACAGTAGTGTTTTTCATTAAATAAAATAGAATTTTTAACAAAAATTTTTTTACATATCATATAAGTTATGTAAAAAATTTACATACTCATCTGATATTATGCAATATATAGAGAAAAGAAACATAAAAAGGAGTAAGGCAAATGAATAAATATTTAGCAACAGCATTAGTAGGGACAGTAACAGTATCAGGTGCATTAGTAGGTTATGCTTTTGGAGGCGTAAATCAATTAAAAGAAATTGAAGCAAAGTCAAAAGAAATGAGCGAAAAGATTGGAACGTACGAAAATAACGAAACATCACTTGTAGAAAAAATCACGACGATGAAAGAAAAGAAAGCTGAATTAGAAAAAGAAATCGCACGTTTAGATGTAGACTCAATTTCGAATAAAGCAGTTATCGTTGTTATGAAAGAAGAAGTAAAATCTTTAAACGAAGAAATTACAAATTTATCAGCACAACTTGAACAATTAGATGCAGCAGAGCGAGAAATTGCACGTCTAAACCAAGAAATTACAAAAGCAAATGAACTTGTAGCATCAACACATACATATGTTATGAATTTGGATTCAAACAATAATCACCCTCTTACAGAAAATGAATTATCAGATATTCTTGATCAAGAAAAGGTATCTATGTTATCTGATTTAAAAGTAAGTACTGCTGGGCAGATAAACGCAACATTCAAAATTAACGAAGAAATTAACATCTCAGTATTGAAAAAAGGGAATGTTGTCGTAAAATATTACAACAACGAAGATCAGTTAGTCAAAACTAAAGCAAAACATTGGTCAGGGTATTTAAATGATTCTAAAGGCCAAAAGTATGGTAGTGGAGCGAATGACTTGCGTGTTATTCCAGCGGGGACAGAATTATCAACAGCTCTTTCAATGGAAGATTCATCAGAACTTAACGTTAAATTTGTAACAGTTACTGTTACAAATAATGAAGGAAATTCGATGACATTGTCTTCTAAATAACAACTAAAACAAAGAAGTTCATTGCAATTTGTAATGAACTTCTTATTAATTATATGAGGTGAACAAATTTGAAAGCATTACTTGCCACAACAATCGTAAGCGTCTCTCTTTTTTCGGGTGCAACATTTGCAGGAGAAGTACAATTAAAAGAGATTGAAAAAGAAGTTATGGAAATGACTACTAAAATTAACTTATATGAAAAAAATGAGAACACTCTAGTTAAAAAGATAGCTGAGTTGAAAAAAGAACTTACCCAATCGGAAAACATTCATAATGAAAATCAGGAATTGATAAAAGAAAATGAAATTTTACTGACACGTCTGAGTGAAAATTCTACGAAACAAAATACAGAGGATATAGTAATAGCAGAAGTTGAAATTCAAGAACAAGAAGTTACTGTTGTTGAGCCCAAAGACGAAAATATGGAATAGACGTAGAAATGATAAATACAGGATAGAGATATGGAAGTATTAAATAGCATATCTCTATCAAGAGTAAAGAAATAAAATTACAAATATTATTTACCTGTTGACTAATGCACAAGTAAATGATAAAGTATATCAAGTCAGCACGACAGCAACAAAAAAGAAAACATTTGATGTTGACTTTGAGTTGGTAGAATGCTAATATAACGAAGTCGCTTTTGAAAGAAGGCGAACAAGAAATTGTACTTTGAAAACTAAACAAAACGACAGCGTAAACTTTACGACTGCATTAAGCAGTCAGCAATTTTTACTTTTTAAATTATTTGAGCTTACTCAAACAATTCTTTTATGGAGAGTTTGATCCTGGCTCAGGATGAACGCTGGCGGCGTGCCTAATACATGCAAGTCGAGCGGACTTGAAAAGCTTGCTTTTCAAGTTA